>DTSC01000045.1 GCA_012965625.1 Flavobacteriales bacterium
CGTTGAAGAATGGGGCAAAGTACCCGTAATTGCAAAAGATACACCAGGATTTATTGTCAACCGGATTGCAAGACCTTTCTATGGAGAGGCCATCAGAATGCTGGAAGAAGGCATTGCAAATGTCCCAACCATCGATTGGGCCATGAAAGAATTCGGAGGATTCAAAATGGGCCCCTTTGAGCTAATGGACTTTATCGGAAATGATATCAATTATGAAGTAACCTCCACGGTTTTCAAGGAGTTCTTTTATGACCCCCGCTATAAGCCCTCATTTACACAAAAAAGGATGGTTGAAGCAAATCGCCTTGGCAGAAAAACTGGTATTGGATATTATAATTATAATGATGAAGCCGCCAATCTTGAACCTGAAAGAAATGATGCCCTAGGACAGTATCTCATGGATAGGATATTAATCATGCTCATCAACGAAGCGGCAGATGCCCTATACCTGCACATTGCAACAAGAGATGATATTGATATGGCAATGACCAAAGGCGTTAATTACCCCAAAGGACTCTTAACCTGGGCCGACGAAAGGGGTATTGATGTCTGCTTGAACGCCCTGGAAGAGCTGCAATCAGAATATGGAGAGGATCGTTACCGGCCGAGCCCGATCTTTAAAAAGATGCTCAGGAAAGGTGAGCAATTTTATCCTTAAGAGATTTATGTGCCTGCTGATCTTCGCTTATAAAACACATCCAAAATATCCTTTAATTCTCATTTCTAACAGAGACGAGTTCTATAAAAGACCAACAGCCCAGGCAGCCTGGTGGAAGGATCAGCCGGAGATACTTGGTGGCAGAGACCTCGAGATGGGCGGTACCTGGTTAGGGATAAGAAAAAATGGCCTTTTTGCCATCTTAACCAATTACCGGCACTTTCCTCCTGCCAGAAAATACACAAAGAGCCGGGGTGAGCTGGTATGCAATTTTCTTAAATCAGATCAAAAGTCACAAGCATATGCAAAAAGCCTCAATGCCAAAACGAATGACTACGATGGCTATAATATGGTATTTGGGACGCTAGAAGAGCTGTGCTATTATTCTAATATAAGCAATGAAGTAAAGACCCTGGCCCCTGGTGTTTACGGATTAAGCAACCACCTGCTGAATACCCAATGGCCAAAAGTAGAAACGGCTCAAAAAAAGTTTAATGCACTGCTTCAAAACAGCAGAATATTGCCAAGTGACCTATTTGATATTATGAGTGATACGTCTATTGCACCAGACAACAAACTGCCCTCTACAGGCGTGGGAATTGAGCTAGAACGCTTGCTTTCACCAGCTTTCATTCAATCTCCGGAATATGGTACAAGGTGTACATCCCTTATATTAATAGACCAAGATAACAAAGTCAGCTTTGAAGAACATTCGTATGTCCCTATGGGAAATAGCAGCTTCAAATTTAAAATTGAGGGAAATAAATAAGGGATAGTAAAAATTGATAACTTTGATTTTGGATTTTTGACATTCGTGCAAAACCAATTATCGGAAGATTCAAAGAAACAATAAATACAAAACAAGAACTATGGACCCAGAAGAGCTTGCAACAAAAGTTGTTGATCAGATGTACAATAATGATCCTTTCAGCATATGGCTTGGGATTGAACGAGTAAAGGATCTTGCGGGTGGCTCCATTTTAAAAATGGTAGTCAGAAAAGAGATGCTCAATGGATTTGGCATTGCCCACGGTGGGATAACCTATTCACTGGCTGATACTGCCTTGGCCTTTGCAGCAAACTCATATGGAAAGCAATGTGTTTCCATCGAAACATCAATTTCCCATACATCGTCCGTAAAAGAAGGAGATACCCTCCTGGCAGTTACCAAAGAATCGAGCAGGACGAACAAAATTGCCATTTATGACATTTCAATTACCAATCAGAATGCAGAAACAGTGGCACTGTTCAAAGGCAATGTTTATAACACAGGCAAGGATTGGTTTCCTGGCGATGATAATTAAAACCTGAGATTTGAAAGAAGCTTTTATTATAGATGCGATAAGGACCCCAATGGGGAATTTTGGCGGCCAGCTTGCCACAATAAGAACGGATGACCTGGCTGCACATGCAATCAAAGCCCTGATTGAAAAGCATCCTGATCTGGACTTATCGGCCATTGCTGATGTAATTATGGGCTGTGCCAACCAGGCTGGTGAAGATAACAGAAATGTTGCAAGAATGGCTTTGCTATTGGCCGGCATCCCCTTTGAAGTTCCCGGGGAAACTGTCAACAGGTTATGTGCATCAGGAATGGCTGCAGCAGTGCACGCAGCAAGAGCGATTAAAGCAGGAGATGGAGACCTCTTTATTGCAGGCGGGGTTGAAAATATGACACGAGGGCCGTGGGTGATATCCAAAACATCCAATGCCTTTGGCAGGGATGCAAAAATGTATGATACCAGCTTTGGATGGCGGTTCATCAATCCTAAGATGGAGGAGCTCTATGGCACGGAGGCCATGGGACAAACAGCAGAAAACCTCGCAGAAAAATTCAATATCAGCAGAGAGGACCAGGACCAATTTGCCCTTTGGTCGCAAACAAAGGCCTTAAAGGCACAGGAAAGCGGCCGATTGAATAGGGAGATCAGCACAGTTGAAATACCGCAAAGAAAAAAAGACCCCATTGTTTTTGCAGCGGATGAGTACATAAAGCCAGGCACCACAATGGAGATCTTGGCAAAGCTTAGGCCGGCTTTTAAAAAAGACGGCTCAGTAACAGCTGGCAACTCAGCCGGATTGAACGATGGCGCAGCTGCCATGCTTCTGGCTTCTGAAGAAGGGGTAAAACAGCATAATCTGAAACCCATGGCACGAATAGTGAGCTCAGCAGTGGTAGGTGTAGAGCCCAGGATCATGGGCATAGGACCTGTAAAAGCCTCTCAAGTTGCTTTGGAAAAGGCAGGCCTTTCTCTGGACGATATGGGGATTATTGAGCTGAACGAGGCCTTTGCCGCACAGAGCCTTGCCTGCACAAGAGAGCTGAGCCTGGCAGACGACGACGAACGCATCAATCCGAATGGAGGGGCCATTGCATTGGGCCACCCACTGGGCATGTCTGGCACACGCATTTTACACACCGCTGCCCTTGAGCTCCATGAGCAGAACAAGCAATATGCCCTGGTTACCATGTGTATTGGGGTTGGTCAAGGCTATGCCACGGTGATCGAAAAGGTTTAGCCTAGTCCTTCATCACCTTTGCCACATACACCTTTCCTTGCTCATCAAGTACCCTTACAAAGTAGATCCCCGTAGCAGCTTTGGAGATATCCAATATGTTGGTATTTGTAGTAAGTACCAGCCTGCCGTAGATGTCGTAAATTGAAGCAATGCCTTCAGCTCCTTCTATGGTAAGGATACCTGTGGTGGGGTTGGGATAAATGCCTACAGTATTGGCCTTGTTCTCCTGCAAACCAACAAGCGTTACAGATTCACAGTCAGAGGTATCTTTACAAACGCCGTAATCAATTGCAACAGCGTAGTTGCCACTAGAAGTGGGCGTATAATTATTGTTTGTTTCTCCAGCAATTGGAGCATATCCACCGTCACAATCCAGCCATTGATAGCTACCTCCTGGGGGTTGTGCAGTAAGGGTATTGCCAGAAACAGATACCGTGGCGGTAAAAGCAACAATGGTCAGGTCTAAAGTAACTACGGAATCACAGCCAGTAGCATTGGACAAGGTATGGGTTGCTGTGTTGTTGTTAGAAGTATAGGTATTGCCATCTATCCAGGTATAGGAACATAAAGCGGTCTGTGTATCTATGCTGGTACTGCTGTTGTTAATGGTAAGATCCAGGTTAACCACAGAGTCACAGCCAGCAGCATTGGGTATTGTATGAGTAGCAGTTAAATTATTGGAGGTGTAAGTATTGCCATCAATCCAGGTATAGCTGTCACAGGCGGTTTGAGTGTCTATACCCGTAGAGCTATTGGTAATTGTTAGATTCAACGTTACCACAGAATCACAGCCAGCTGAATTGGTCAGGGTATGAGTTGCCGTGTTATTATTAGATGTATAGGTATTGCCATCTATCCAGGTATAGCTGTCACAAGCGGTTTGAGTATCTATGCTTGAATTTGGATAGCACTGATTCAATTTTTGAATAAAAATGTCAGCACTACCACCAGCCGAAGTTAAACCAAAAGCACCCACACTAGGATCAAAGTCAACAGTTTCCCGAAAATAACCAGTAGTATACACATTACCAAGAGCATCGGTGGTTATAGAATATCCTACATCATTATTTGTCCCCCCCATAGATTTAGCCCACATTAAATTGCCGTTGGAATCTAATTTTTGAATAAAAATGTTTGAACTGCCAACTGAAGATAAATTAAGAGTACCCGCACCGGGGTCAAAATCAACAGTACTTTTAAAACAACCAGTAGTATACACATTTTCAAGAGCATCAGTGGTGATAGACATTCCAAAATCATGCCAATTTGCACCCATTGATTTGGCCCATATTAAGTTGCCGTTAGGATCTAATTTTTGAACAAAAATGTCAGACCCTCCATTAGAATTTAAATAAAGAGTCCCTGTACCAGGAATAAAGTCAGTATATCCAGAAAAAATACCCGTAATATATACATTGCCAAGAGCATCTGTGGTGATAGAAAGACCCTCATCACCAAAAACAGTAGATGCCCCCCCCATAGTTTTGGCCCATAGCAGGTTGCCATTGGAATCTAATTTTTGAATAAAAATGTCAGACCCTCCATTCGAAGTTAAATTAAGAGTACCCACATCAGGATCAAAGTCAACAGTTCCGGCAAAATTACCAGTAGTATACACATTACCAAGAGCATCGGTGGTGACAGATTGCCCATAATCATCACCAGTCCCCCCCATAGATTTGGCCCATATTAAATTGCCGTTGGGATCTAATTTTTGAATAAAAATATCATAGCCTCCAGCCGAAGTTAAAATTAGCGTATCCGCACTGGGGTCAAAGTCAACAGTATATCGAAAACTGCCAGTAGTATACACATTGCCAAGAGCATCGGTGGTGATGGATGCTCCATGATCCCAATCAGTTCCCCCCATGGATTTGGCCCATATTAAATTGCCGTTGGGATCTAATTTTTGAATAAAAATGTCACGATAACCATTCGAAGTTAAATTAAGAGTACCCACATCAGGATCAAAGTCAACAGTTCCGGCAAAATTACCAGTAGTATACACATTACCAAGAGCATCGGTGGTGACAGATTGCCCATAATCATCACCAGTCCCCCCCATAGATTTGGCCCATATTAAATTACCGTTGGGATCTAATTTTTGAATAAAAATGTCATCACCACCAGCCGAAGTTATATTAAGAGTACCCATACCAGGATCAAAATCGACAGTGCCATAAAAAGAACCAGTAGTATACACATTTCCAAGGGCATCGGTGGTGATAGAATATCCTATATCATGAGAAGTGCCCCCCATAGATACAGCCCATTCAAGGCCTAGACTTTGCTGAGCATATATTGGAATGCTAAAAAACAGGAGAAGTGAAAGGAAAGATTTACGTACTTGTTGTATCATCATAAAACCAAATACGAATTTATAAGGAAATGGTTACCGGGGAAAATAGAACAAACTAGTCCTTCAACACCTTTGCCACATC
>DTSC01000046.1 GCA_012965625.1 Flavobacteriales bacterium
ATTAAACTATATAACAATATGGGGGTACAAGTATACTCAGGACACTTAAATAATAGATCCAAAAGAATAAGCAAAAACCTGGACACTTCTACACTAGCAAGTGGATTGTACCATTATATTGTTTCTTCCAATAAATATAATAATCAAGGGAAATTATTGATAATTCATTAAAATCTAATTTTTCTACATTCCATTAAATTAAGATTTGTAATTTTGCAATCAAAACTCCAATAGGATGGACATTGAAGATATTATAAACATTGAAGGCAAGCCAGGATTATATAAGATTCTGGCAAATACCAAGAATGGTATAATTGCAGAATCATTGGAAAACAAGAATCGAATTCCTGTATTTGCCTCAAGCAATGTTAGTGCATTCAAAGATATTAGTATCTACACGAATGAAGATAGCTGTCCTATTAAGGAAGTATTTAAAAAGATCTCTGCAAAAGAAGGTGGCAATAAATCCATAGATCCCAATTCAAATCCTGAGGAACTAAAAGCATATTTCAAAATTGTTCTCCCTGAATATGATGAAGACCAGGTTTATATTTCTCATATTAAGAAAGTAATTAAGTGGTATAATCAGCTGAACGACCTGAAATTGTTAGAGGAATTATTGAAGGATAGCGATAAAGGTGACAAAGAAGAAGAAAAGTTGGGCATAGATGCTAAGGTACAAAATGATTTGAAGAAGAATGTGCCAAAAGCTTCCAAGTTAAAAGCAAATTCAAAGGCTATGGGAGGCATCAAGAATACAACAAACAGAAAAGCCTCTTAAATAACATTGACCTCACGGTCAAGACTAATCCCAAACTTCTCCTCTACACTTGACTTGATCTTTGCTGATAAGTCAAAAATCTCCTCTCCGCTTGCTGCACCATAATTAGATAAAACCAGGGCATGTTCCTTATGAACACCAGCATCCCCAAATCTTTTACCTTTCCATTCACATTGATCTATTAGCCATGCTGCAGCCAACTTTACAAATCCTTCATCAGTTTTGAAATAGACTAACTCAGGAAATTTTATTTTCAGGGTTTCAAATTCAGATTCAGTGACAATAGGGTTTTTAAAGAAACTGCCGGCATTACCAATATCAGACGGATCTGGAAGTTTTGATCTTCTTATTTTGCAAACAGCATCACTAACAGCTTTTATTGTCGGTTCTGTAATTCCAGCTTTATTTATTTCTTCCTGTATGCCTGCATAGGTGACATTAAGTTCAGCATCTTTACTAAACTTGAATTTTACATATGAAATCATATATTCTCCCTTATTCCTATTCTTAAAAACACTATCTCTGTAAGCAAAAGAACATTCTTCTTTGGAAAAAGTTCGTTTTTCACCAGTCATTAAATGTAGAGCCTCTAATTCGTGGAAGACATCCTTTAACTCTACGCCATAGGCACCAATATTCTGAATCGGAGCAGCACCAATATTACCTGGGATAAGTGATAAGTTTTCTATACCCCCATATCCCTTGGAGACACAATGCAATACAAAGTTGTGCCAATTCTCCCCTGCACCAACCTTAATATAATAATGCTTATCATCTTCATCCATGTATTGAATACCACTAAAGTCAGCTTTTAATATGATCCCAGGAAAATCACTGCGCAAGAGAATATTGCTACCTCCACCAAGGACCATCATATTCAGGGAACTAAAAACCTTGTCATTAATTACATCCTGCAAATCATTTTCAGATGAGATCTGTGCAAAATACCGGGTACTGGCAGCTATACCGAAAGTATTATATGATTGTAGTGAGAAATTTTCTAAAATCTCCATCGTTTTAGGCATCTGTACAAATGTAATTGTATTAGCTAAAATACAAGCAGTATAATTAAAAGAACTCATTTTAGTAACTTCGCTGAAATCTTTTTGATCTATAAATGACCAGGGTAATTTCTTCAGTAACCAGTGATCTAACAATGGATCAAAGAGTAAATAAGATTGCAAAAAGCCTTAGCAAGCTTGGTTTCGATGTTCTTTTAATAGGAAGAAAGCTTCACAATCGTGAATATATTAAGGAAAGGCCTTATAAAACAAAGAGATTTCATTTGCTGTTTAATTCTGGGCCATTATTTTACGCCACCTATAATCTTAGACTGTTTTTCACACTATTGACTAAGCCTTGCGAACTTTTAATTGCCAATGACCTTGACACGCTATTAGCCAACTTCCTGGTTTCAAAAATTAAAGGTATTCCATTAATCTATGATACGCATGAATATTTCTGTCATGTTCCAGAGCTATCTAATCGACCTTTTGTAAGATCTGTTTGGAAATGTATAGAAAGGTGGATTTTCCCAAAAATAAAAACAGTGATCACTGTTAATGGTTCCTTAGCTAAGCTATATGCTGAGGAGTATAACATCAAAGTACACACTATACATAATTTTCCGGAAAGCAATCTTAATACAGAGCTAAAGACCAAAAAGAAATTAGGCATCCCTGAGAACAAGAAACTGATATTATATCAGGGTGCTGTAAACATTGACAGGGGATTAGAAGAGGCCATTGAAGCCATGACTTTACTTGCTGATTCAGTTTTACTAATCATAGGAACAGGAGACATCCTTCCAGATCTAAAAACCTTGGTAATTAGAAGAGGTTTAGCAGACCGTATTAAGTTTTTTGGAGCTATTCCTTTTCAAGACTTACCTAATTATACCCATCATGCAGATTTCGGTATTGCCATAGAAAAAGATACTAACCTCAACTATAAATACAGCCTTTCGAATAAAATATTTGATTATATAAATGCCGACATCCCTGTCCTAGCGAGTCCCTTGCCAGAAGTAAAAAAACTTTTTTCCGAACATGATATTGGCCTCATGCTTGAGAATTACCATCCAGACCACCTTGCTGATAAGATGAAAGAAATGACAAACAATATTGAGCTGCAAAGAAAATGGAAAAGAAGCCTTGTTCAAGCACGTCAAAAGTTTACATGGGATAAGGAAGAAAAGACACTTTCAAATCTTCTTGATAAATTAGGGCTTTTATGACTAATCTATTTGTTGGGAAAAGCGAGTTATTTATAATGCCTCAGGGCTACCCAAGGGCCTTTATTTGATTGAAATACGCTCTGAAAACGAAAATAAAGTTTATAAGTTCATCAAATAGCCTTCTCTTTCAAACATTTTATAAGATAGCCTAATTTATATAAATCTAATTTACGTAAACTGGGATTTTCTGATTTGAGGTTGTTCAACCACTTTTCCTGGTGTTGATCAAATAGGGATTGCATGATGCCTGTAAGAAATAGCCTTTTCATCGTAATAAAAACCTTTACTAGCTTGACGTCTGAATCCAGTTTTTTCTCTTTTATGAGGGTAGCAAGATTCTCAATAGAATGTCTTGTTTTATCTATAAAGAGAGATGCACTTTCCAATCCAATATGCAGCAAGGGGTTTTGAATATGCTTAATAGGAATATTACGTGATCTTAGCTCTTTTCCAAACAAGGTGTCTTCATGCCCATATTCTGAAATATTTTCATCAAAACCAATATCATGAAATACATTTTTGTCTATCATAAAATTACCAGACATAAATGACTTGTACGGCCTTTGAGACCGGCCCTGCGTCGATAATGCCTCTCGTTCATGCCCAAATTTCCATCTCAACAACTTTGATCTGTCTTCTGGTTCTTTTGTATCATAAACCACACCACCGACAATTACATATCCATCTTCAAAAGACTTAATATATTTATCAAGGAAGTCATCCTTTACAATAAGCATATCACAATCCATAAACAGCAAGACCTTATGTTTTGCGTCATTTGCCAATCTATTTCTTATCCTTGACCGGCCAATATTCATATTCAGCTCTTTATATACAACATGATCAATTTGCTCCAAACCAGCATTTAAACTTTTGATATTTTGTGTAGAACCATCATCATAGCAAAGAATTTCAAATTCTATTCCTGCAGATTTCCCTTGCTCTGATAAAGAGGCTAATAAATGATTTACATCATAATTAAAAATTGGGATCAGGACGGACAGCATAAGGTTTCAACTATAGAGCATTTATAACATCAAAATTTGATATTAATTGCTTTTTGATCAATAAAAGATATAAAAATATTATTGGTATTATAAAAAAATGGGCAATAATTACATGTACTCTAGAATGTTTTGATGTACATAGTCTATTTAATCAAGGTAACATGCCCAACATACCTATGAGATTGTTGGAATTCCATGTCATAGGTTTCTATCAGCCAAACATAAACATCCTCTTGTGCTACATCTGTTCCTCCATTTGCTCTACCATCCCAATATTGCATAACATCAGAAGATTCAAATATTTCATCTCCCCATCGATTGTAGATATACATTTTAAAAATACTATTATTAAGTCCAACACCTTTTGGAAAAAAGTAATCATTATAGCCATCACCATTTGGCGTAAATGCATTGGGTGCAAAAAGTATATATTCATCTTCAACAACGATTACTCTAAAAATAGTGTCCACACATCCTGTGCTGTCCTTTACAATTAACTGAATTGTAAATGAACCTGTATCCAAATAATTGTGGGTAGGATGAATAACTGAATCTATGCCACCATCACCAAAATCCCATATAAAAATCAAGCTGTCTATATAAGGTAAAGACGTATTTGTAAATTCTATGATTGACTCTATTAGTGAAACTGTATCCTCCAAGAAATCAAATCCTGCTATTGGTGAAGAGGGATCCTGCAAAACCGTGTATGTAAAACTATCCACACAACCATTCCCATCTGTAACAGTTACACTATAATTTCCAGCACAAAGAGCAGACGCTGTATCGTTTGTTTGATAGCCGCTTAAACTATCCCATTGAAATGTATAAGGAGTCAATGTTCCTTCAGGCGTAACAATGATTGAACCATTACAAACACCTTTACAGCTCGTCATTGTCTCGAATCCTAATAAACTGATTTGAATAGGTTCAACAAGAACTGTATCAACTATACTAGTACATCCTATTGTATCCGTCACTGTTACACTATAATTCCCAGCACAGAGCCCAATAGCAGTACTTGTTGTTTGAGCAGAGGGATCACTCCACAAATAAGTAAAGGGCGAAATACCACCAGGCATCGAGACTGTTAAACTTCCATCACAAGACCCATAACAGCCAGGATTGATCATTGGAGATTGAATCTGTGCGATTCCTCCAGGATTATCGCCTACTACTACTAAAGAGCTGTCTGTACAACCAAGAGAATCGGACACTATTACCATATAGGTATTCGCAAATAATAATAGGGCGGTACTTGTTGTTTGTGATGAAGGGTCATCCCAAACATAGGTATAGGATGGTGAGCCTCCAGACGCTTGAACCGATGCTTGCCCATTATTCTGACTGCAATCTGAATTAAAGCTGTTAACAGTTAAGCTTAGTAATGGAGGTTCTGTTATGGTAACATTTAAAGAATCAGAACAACCCAATGAATCTGTAATAGTAATAGAATAAGTACCTGCAGCAAGCCCAGTTGCAATAGAACTTGTTTGATTACCTGTTCCAGAGTCCCAAATATAAGATAACGGCAAAGTACCGCCACTCACATTGACGACCCCTTGTCCGTCATTCAAACCATTACG
>DTSC01000047.1:0-2002 GCA_012965625.1 Flavobacteriales bacterium
GAAACTCTAATATCCAAAAAGTTCTTCTAAGGTGTGCTCTTTGATTTCTCCAAGGGGTTTAAATACCTCCATATCTAATTTATCCCTATTGGCTACTACCATGTAGACATAATTATCCTTTGCAATATGTTGCTTGAAATATTCTTCAAGATCAACTAGAGTCATCTTATTCACTTTATTGTAAATTTCTTCCCGGATATCATAATCTATTCCCCAATCCTTATTTCGCATATAATTCCAGAATATAGATGATCTGGTAATCCTGTCCGTTTCTATCTTTTTGAGGATGGCCTCCTTTGCTACATTAAATTGCATTTCTACCTGTGGCATATCATGCAGTAGGTTGATCATAGCTGGAACTGCTTCTCCGGCTTTATTCACTTGTGTTCCTACATAAGCCCGAACATAATGAGATTCATCTTGTTTCCTTGGAGTAGAAAAAGAACAAAAGGCAGAATAAGCCAAACCTTTTGCTTCTCTTATCTCCTGAAAGACTATGGATGAGAGGCCAGAACCAAAATATTCATTAAACACATTTGTATGCGCTAGCAGATCTTTGTTGAATAAGTCGCCTTTTGCCATCATTAACACTTCAGCTTGAACCATGTCATAATGTGCAAAGAGAACTTGTCCTCCAGTGATCTCCAGCTCAGGATATACAGTTTTTTCCGGATAATCCAACAATGTTTCTTCTAACACATGATACTTATCAATAAGAGGTTTTACATCATCCAATAGACGAGGACCATAATAAAAGGCTATGTGCTTGTAATTCTTAATTTCTTTTATCAAGTCAGTCAGCTCATTTGGCTTTATGTATCTTAAATGGTCCTCAGACAAAATATCTGTAAAAGGTGATTTTTCTCCATACTTGGCCATATTGGCAAGTCCACTCCATAATATTTGGGATTTATTTAATTTATTATCTGACCTCTTTTTTAAAATTCCTTCTACATAATCTGAATATGCATCTGCACTGGGTTGGATATCTGTCATTACATGTTCTAGCAATTCTACGCCTTTTTCGAAAGATTTTCCCAAACCAGAAACATATACATAAGATCGGCTGGCACCAGTCATAACGTCAATGGTTAGACCAAGTTTGTAGAATTCCTTCTGAAGTTCAGCGGGTGAATATTTTGAAGTTCCCAGATAAGGAAGATAATTTACTGCTAATGACAGCTCCTTATCATGGCGTTTACCCATATCTAATATGTAATATAGATAGAATAGGTCGTTTGTAGTATTTTCAATATAGTGAATGTCAATTCCGCTTCCTAAGGAAGAAGTTTGGATAGCCTCTTTAAAATTTAAGTAAATAGGATCTAAATGATTTGTATGCATTGCATCAAAAGCCTGTGTAAATCCAGACTTGTCTTCCCTGTTTAATACCAATGGGGTAATAGGTGGTTTTTCTACATTGGCTACAGTAGTATCTTCCCCCAGTCTTTTATAAATAACGACGTAATCATTATTGTAGTGATCGTTAGCAAACTGTACAATTTCTTCTTTGGTAATAGATCGCAATTCATCTAACTTATTTGCCTCATCTATCCAGGGAACATCATGGATAAAAGCATCTACATAATCATATGCGACACCATTCGATTCACTTTGTTTTATTTTACTCAGCTCCATGTCGTTTACTACTGCTTCCAGCATCCAATCTTCAAAGGCACCTTTTTTTACTTTATCAATTGCACCAAGAAGCAGGTCTTCTGCTTCTTCAAGCGTTTGCCCCTCTCTTGCATTTGCATAAAAAACATGGATGCCGTATTCTTTAAGAAAATGTGGATAACATCCTGCGGATAAAATTTTTTGTTGTTGCTCTAATTCGAGGTCAATAATCCCAGCGTGGGAATTAGAAAGAACCATGTCAATTATGTTCACCATTTTATCATCTTGTGAATTCATGCCATCAAATCGAAACCCTAACATTACTCGCTCCTTATCAGGGCCATAGACCTCTTCACTAATTTTCCCCTTAATGGGGTCTGGTATA
>DTSC01000047.1:2012-5576 GCA_012965625.1 Flavobacteriales bacterium
CCTCTTTAGGAACCATTTTACCGAAATATTGGTCTATGAGCAAAATAGTTTTGTTGGGGTCAATATCTCCAGAAAGGCAAATGGCCATATTGTTGGGCACATAATAATTATTAAAATACTCATGGATCTTTACCATAGAAGGGTTCTTTAGATGCTCACTTGTGCCAATAATTGATTGCGTACCGTAAGGGTGGTTTGGAAAAAGGTTACGCATCATAGCATCATATGACTTCCAATAATCATTGTCCTGACCTCTGTTAAACTCTTCATAGACACTTTCCAATTCAGTGTGGAACAGCCGTAAAACTAATTGACTAAATCGTTCACTTTCCAATTTCAGCCATCTTTCTAATTCGTTGGAGGGGATATCATTGATATAAACTGTTTGTTCATTGCTTGTAAAGGCATTGGTTCCTTTTGCTCCAATACTGGATACCATTTTGTCAAACTCATTGGCAATCGCATATTTTGAAGCCAGCGTTGAAACACTATCGATCTTTTGATAAATTTTTATTTTTTCTTTAATATTGTCAGTCATGCGGTGCTTCTCGTAAAGACCAGATATAAGATTCAGGAGCTCTGCTTCTTTTTCCCAGTCCAAAGTGCCAATTTTATCCGTACCCTTAAACAACATGTGCTCGAGATAATGAGCCAGGCCTGTAGTTTCAGCTGGATCGTAAGTAGAACCTGCCTTAACAGCGATACAAGTTTGAAGTCTGGGCTCATCTTTATTAACAGACAGATAAACTTTTAATCCATTTTTTAATGTATACAAACGCATTTTTAAGCGGTCATTAGTTACCGTTTCGTATGTATATCCTGCTTCACTTATTCGCTCAATTTGGTATTTTTCAGTTTTTGTTTCTAGGCATGCGCTGAAAAAAATTATTATTCCCAGGAATGAGAGGGGCGATATTCTATTCATATTTTCAAGTATTTATTATTATGGGTCCCAAAATTATTTCTATAATATAGTATGGAGCTAATCAAGATCCAGATCAAACTGTTGCCTGAATTTGTCAATGGAAGGATTCTTCTCTGCCATTCGCTTGAACTTTTCTAAGGATGTATATGGTTTCCTTTTTGTTTCCTTGGTTTCTATTGTTGTAATAACGCTAATTGAACTGCTTGGAAGATGAGATCTTAAATATTCATGCAGCGCTTCACTTTCGGCAATGAGCTCTTTGTTTTGTACTGAATTTTCAATGATCAATTCCACTTGATTGTTTTCATTTAGTATTGGTATCCTTTTTGTCAGCGTGCTATACAAAGAATGTTTGCCAGTTTTATGAATAATCTCAGCATATTCAGTCCAAACTCGTTCTAAATCTGATTGCGTAATGGCTTCATTACTTTCATTTCCCAGATTCTCTTCAGGTGCCTTGCCGGATTTTTTCCAAGGCTCATCACTTGGCTTGACAAAATCCTTAAGGGATTTTGTTTTTGGTGAATATTTCACAGTTGTAGGCTCCTCTTCAATACTCTCCTTTTTAGTACTATGGATATCTTCTTTATTTTCTTCCTCCAATTCTGTTTTATCCTTTTCTTTTGGTTTTTCTTCTAAAACCTCCGGATTGTCGGATTTGCTTGGAGGCACTTCTTTTTCCTTTAAAGGTTCTTGTATTTTATATGTAGCAGATGGTTCTTCTGCATTTTTTTCTGCTTTGTTTTCTAGTTTATCAGGATCTTCATCTGAATTCTCTGAGTTTTCTTGTTTTGCAGGGTTGTTAATTCTTGCAGGTTCACTTGTGTTTTCTTGGATTGATCTGATCGAACAAAGTTGCATTAGCCCTAGCTCAATGTGAAGCCTTTTAGAGACACTTGCATTGTATGCGATGTCGCACGTATTAGAAATCGATAATGCAGATAACAATAAATCAGTGCTGCATTTATCTGCTTGCTCCTTATATTTTTCTCTGATTTTACCACCTGCTGGTAAAAGCTGCAGTGTTTCTTCATCTTTACAGACTAGTAAATTTCTCAAATGTTCAGATAATCCGGTAATATAATTATGGCCATCAAATCCATTCTTAAGGATGTCGTCAAATAACAATAGAGAGTCTCTGATATCTTTTTCAAGTATTGCATTGACAGCCCTGAAATAGTAATCGTAATCTAAAATATTAAGGTTCTCAATCACATTGTTATATGTTACTTCTGTTTCTCCAAAACTTACCATCTGGTCAAAAATAGAAAGTGCATCTCGAAGAGAACCATCTGCTTTCTGTGCGATTACATGTAATGCTTCTGTCTCTGTATTTATGGACTCTTTTTTTGCAACGTTCTCCAGATGGTTGGCAATATCCTCTACCCTAATTCTAGAAAAGTCAAAAATTTGACATCTTGACAAAATGGTAGGAATAATTTTTTGCTTTGACGTTGTAGCTAAGATAAAAATTGCATAAGATGGTGGCTCTTCTAATGTTTTAAGGAAAGCATTGAAGGCTTGCATCGAAAGCATATGAACTTCATCAATGATGTAGATGCTGTATTTCCCTACTTGTGGAGCTATTCGGACCTGCTCAATTAAATTTCTAATGTCGTCTACATGGTTATTAGAAGCCGCATCGAGTTCATGAATGTTGAACGAATGCGAAGTATTAAACGATGTACATGATTCACATTGATCGCAGGCTTCAATATTTTCTGAAATATTTTTACAATTTATTGTTTTTGCCAAAATTCTAGCACATGTTGTTTTTCCAACACCTCGTGGTCCACAGAATAAGAATGCCTGAGCTAAGTGGTTGTTTTTAATGGCATTCTTTAAGGTTGTTGTTATCGATGGCTGGCCAATTACAGTGTCAAATGTTGTAGGCCGGTATTTTCTGGCAGAAACTATGAAATTATCCATTTTATTATCAGAACATTAATAGAAATTCAAAGATAATATTTATTTGTATTTCCCCAATACTTCAATTATCTTTGCACTCCTAAAATAATAAATTTAAAAAAATGAAAAAAGGAATTCATCCGGAAAGCTATAGATTGGTAGTATTTAAAGATATGTCTTGTGACCACGCATTCCTTACAAAGTCTACTGTACCTTCAAAGGAGACCATTAAATGGGAAGATGGTAATGAATACCCTTTAGTTAAGCTTGAGATATCAGATAAATCCCATCCCTTTTATACTGGCAAGATGAAATTAGTTGATACTGCTGGCAGGGTTGACAAGTTCAAGAACCGATATGCAAAAAGACAAGAAGATCAGGCTGCAATATTAGAAGCCAAGGTAAAAGCAATAAAAGAAGCTGAAGAAAAAGCAGATCAAGAGAGAGCGGTAAAAGCAGCAGTAGCTGAGGCAAAAGAGCAAGAAAATGTAGAATCAACAGAGGAAGCAATAGTACAAGAGGAGCAGAAAGAAGAAGCCTCTCCTGAAAGCAGTGCTGAGGATCAACCTGACACTGCAGAAGCTACTATTGAAGATAATGTTGTTGAAGATGTTCCTGAGCACCCTAATGAGGATGAGAAAACTTTGGAAACCCCTGAAGCAGAGGTTGAAGAGCCTGAAGTTACTGAAGGAGATACAGAAGAAAGTAACGAAGACAAGAATTAAGCATAT
>DTSC01000048.1 GCA_012965625.1 Flavobacteriales bacterium
GTGATTGGATCTTGTGCAAAAGTGCCAATCACCGGCCGCAGACAGCTTAATATGCTTCCTGAAAGCCAGCTTATGGATATGAGTCTGACAAACTACAAAACATTTTTATCAGAAAATAAGGTAGCAGCAACAACCAAAGCCAATACCCAGATGGTAAAGTCCGTCGGCAAAAAAATATCAATAGCTGTAGAGAAGTTCCTAAATAAAGAAGGGCAATCAAAGAGAATCAAAGGATACATATGGGAATTTAACCTTGTGGAAGAAAATACGGTAAATGCATGGTGCATGCCTGGAGGAAAGGTGGTAGTTTACACAGGTTTACTCCCAGTAACAATGGATGAAACAGGCCTTGCAGTTGTAATGGGCCATGAGATTGCTCATGCAATAGCCAGGCACGGAAATGAGAGGATGAGTCAGCAATTATTGGTTATGGCAGGAGGGATAGGCTTAGCCGTAGCTACCTCAGAAAAGCCACAGCTAACGAGAGATATTTTTATGTTATCTTATGGGGTGGGTTCAACGTTGGGCGTTTTGAATTATTCCAGGAAACATGAAAGCGAAGCAGATAAAATGGGATTAGTGTTTATGGCAATGGCCGGCTATAACCCTGAAAAAGCTGTTGACTTCTGGGAGAGAATGGCAGAATCAGGAGGCTCTAAACCGCCTGAATTAATCAGCACCCATCCAAGTAGCAAAAGAAGAATTTCAGACATACAAGAATTTTTACCCATTGCAATGACCTATTACGAAAAGTGACAGAGAATAACGGACCCATGGCTTAACTGGATAGAGCACTTGACTACGGATCAGGAGGTTGCAGGTTCGAATCCTGCTGGGTTCACTAAGAAATTAAAGCTCAATGCAATAGCATTGGGCTTTTTGTTTTTGAAGCGAATTGAATACGGAGTATTTGAATGAGCAAAAGAAAACAAAAAGTCAAAATCATGAAATGATTTGAGCTTTGCTTTCGGACTTCGGCACACAAAGGATCACCGACCGGAGGGAGGTAATCATACCCAATTTTATTGGTAAAGTATTTTGCAATCATGAAATGATTTGAGCTTTGCTTTCGGAATTCGGCACACAAAGAATCACCGACCGGAGGGAGGTAATCATACCCAATTTTATTTGTAAAGTATTTTGCAATCACATAATGATTTGAGCTTTGCTTTCGGACTTCGGCACACAAAGGATCATGAAATAATCCTGCAATCGAAAACATACATCCCTTAAAACCATTTTCCAGGAATTGCATATATTTGACTATGCTACGCCTCACCCTCATAACCTTCCTCTGCCTTTGGCTCACATTAGCCTCTCCGACAGGAGTCCTTGGAACAGCGGTAAACCTCGACTCCCTCTGGAGGGTGTGGAACGACAAAACCCAACCAGACACCAATCGCTTAAAAGCCATGAATAAAATAGCCTGGGATGGTTATTTGTTTTCTCAGCCTGATAGCGCTTTTTATTTTGCCGGTTTAGAATATGAATTGGCTGAAGCTACAGAGAATAAAAAATGGATGGCAAATGCCTTACATACACAGGGAACATCATATTATTTTAGAGGCGATTATGAGCAAGCCCTGGAGTATCACGATAAAAGTTTAAAGATCAATGAAGAAACAGGCGATAAAAAGGGAATGGCTAGGACTTTGTACAACATTGGGATTATTTACTTTAACCAAGGCAATTATGAAAAGGCCCTGGAATATTATCAAGATGGCTTGAATAATTTTGAAGAAATAGGCTATAAATATGGAATGGCTAGTTCTTACATCAACATTGGGATTATTTACTCTAACCAAGGCAATTATGAAAAGACATTGGAGTATTACGATAAAAGCTTAAAGATCAATGAAGAATTAGGCGACAAAAAGGGAATAGCTGCCTCTTACAACGACATTGGGCTTATTTACGCTGGCCAAAGCAATCATGAGCAGGCCCTGGAGTATTACGACAAAAGCTTAAAGATCAATAAAGAAATAGTTGACAAAAAGGGAATAGCTGCCTCTTACAACAACATTGGGATTATTTACTATGACCAAGGCAATCATGACCAGGCACTGGACTATTACGATAAAAGCTTAAAGATCGATCAAGAAACAGGAAACAATATGGGAATGGCTAACACTTTGAACAACATTGGGCTTATTTACCATAAACAAGGCAATCATGAACAGGCCCTGGACTATTACGATAAAAGCTTAAAGATCAATGAAGAAATAGGCGATAAAAAGAGAATGGCTAACACTTTGAACAATATTGGGAATATTTATAAAGAACGGTACAACTTCGCCAAAGCCATTGACTACGGATCAAGGGCGTTGAGTCTGGCAAAAGAGATTGGTGCTGTAAAAGAAATAAAAGAAGCCAGTGCAGTGCTATTTAATGGCTACAAAAAAACAGGGCAGCCTGCCAGGGCACTGGAGATGTACGAGCTACACATAGAGATGCGTGACAGCCTCAACAGCATAGAGAACAAGGAAGCTGCAATCAAATTGACGTATCAGCACACTTACGAGAAAGAGAAAGAAATATCTGAAGCCAAGCATCAGAATCAAATGATTCTATCTGCAGAAAGGGAAGAGTGGCAGCAGCAGATCTCTTATATTATTGGTGGAGCACTTATAACGGTAATACTCATAGCTTTTTTTATATATAACCGCTTGCAGGTTACCCACAAACAGAAAAAATTAATCACAGAACAAAAACAAAAAGCTGAGGAGCAAAATAAAATTGTATTGGAACAAAAACAGGAATTAATGAAGCAGAAAAAGATGCTGGAAGAACAAAATAAGGATATTACAGACAGCATACGTTATGCGAAAAACATACAAAAATCCCTGCTACCTACGGATCAAAGCATACAAGATTTGTTTAAAAGACAAGGGATTGAAAACTTGCTTACAGAAAGTTTTATCCTCTTCAAGCCCAAAGATATCGTAAGTGGGGATTTCTTTTGGATGCAACATTACAAAAATAGGGTCTATTTTGCTGCATGCGATTGTACTGGTCATGGTGTTCCCGGTGCCTTTATGAGCATGATTGGCTCCTCACTCTTAGATCAAACTGTATTAGAAATGGGCATCACCCAGCCAAATGAGATTTTCTCTGAAGTAAGAAAGGGCCTTATTGAAACCTTAAAGCAAACTGAGGAAACACAAAAAGACGGAATGGATGCAGTTCTCTTGAGTTGGGATAAGAAAAATAAATTAGAATTTGCATTGGCATATAATCCACTACTCCTCATTCGTAAAGGAGAAATAATAGAATTCAAACCCGATAAGCAACCCGTTGGCTTCCATATGGGTCAGCAAAAACCTTTTACCCACCATGAACTGATTTTAGAAAAGGAAGATACGGTTTACATTTTTTCTGATGGATACATCGACCAATTTGGAGGACCAAAGCAGAGAAAATTCATGCTGAAAAACTTTAAAAAACTTCTTCTTTCTATCGATGACAAAACCATGGATGAACAGAAAACCATCCTGAAAAACACATTGGCTGAATGGAAAGGAGATACTGAGCAGGTAGATGATATCCTGGTGATGGGGGTTAGGTTTTAAGTAATGAAAAAGCTCAAAGGAAATATATTGGCATTATTTATAGGCTGTATAATATCAATATTACTATTGGAGTTTTCCCTTTTCCTATTATCAAATTACGGCAGCTTAAAAATTGACTTGCCAACTTATAACTTTGATAACAGAAGATTATATTGGGAGGAAATGGATACAGTTTTTGGGATTTGGCACCAACCTAATCGTTCGTACAGACACATTAAACAATGCCTTAATGTAATTTATAACAGTAATTCTTATGGTAGCAGAGATAAAGAAAGAGAAAGAGAATCTACAAACAACAGAGTTATTGTTCTGGGAGATTCCTTTATAGAAGGATTTGGCGTAGCAGAGAATAACAGGCTGTCCAATTTGTTAGAAGATTCAACATCAATTCCCCATCTCAATTTTGGGATGAGTGGAAATTTCGGCACCACACAATACTACCTTTTGTATAAAAGTTTAGCCAGTAAGTTCTCTCATAATGCCGTAATAATTGCCATACTTCCGGAAAATGATTTTATTGATGATGACCTTGAGATTGGAAAACAGATTTATGCCAGAAGATATAAACCCTATTGGAAAGGAGTTTATCCAAATTATAAATTAGTATACTTTCAGGATTCTATCCATAAATCTGAATTATTTGAAGTTGAACCTAATTTCCTAAGAATTACTTTAAAAAACTTCACATATACCTATAACACAATTAGTTATGTCAAATATGCTTACCTGCAATCAAATATCAAAGAAAGTAAAACATCGAGCCTTGGGGCTATGTTACCTGACTACTTCAACTTCACAACAGAACAATTTAATAGAATGAAGTATTCAATTAAAGCAATAAAAAAAATCGCAAAAGATAAATCTGTTATGGTTATAACCATACCAAATCTGGCAGATATTATGAAATTTGATAAAATGAATAAATTACCATTATTAAATAGTGAATTAAGCACTTTCTGTAAAAATAATAATATCGAATATTTAGATCTGCTACCACTTATGCATCAGCATCCAAAAGAGTATTGGCATAAATTATATTTGGAATGTGATGATCATTGGTCGGATTATGGAAATTTAGTTGCTTGCCAGTTAATCCTCAATAAACTTTCTTATTATGAAGATTGGGTTAATAACAAGTAATGTTAGCTAAAAGCAAAATAAAATGAAGAATGTACTTCTTGTAACCTTTCTCCTCCTATCATTAGCATCCTGCAAGCATGAAGAAAAGAATGAGAAGCTTATTGGCACAATTGCAGAGAAAGCCATGGTGGTATCTGCCAGAGAGGAAGCCTCAAGAATAGGAGTGGAAATCCTTAAAAAAGGCGGCAATGCTTTTGATGCCATGATAGCTACAGAATTGGCCTTGGCCGTGGCGCATCCCTTTGCAGGGAATTTGGGAGGTGGCGGTTTTATGGTGTACAGAAAAGCAGATGGAGCTATTGGGGCTCTGGATTACCGAGAAAAAGCACCTTTAGCAGCATATAAAGACATGTATCTGGATGAAGCAGGCAACATTGTACCTGGGAAAAGCACCTTGGGTGGCATGGCTATCGGTGTGCCTGGAACAGTTGCAGGTGTCTTTGCAGTGCATGAAAAATTTGGTACGCTCTCCGCACAAGAAATCATCCAGCCCGTAATTGATTTAGCGAGACAAGGGGTTGTCGTAACGCAACATCAGGAAGGGCAACTAAAAAAGTATCGGGCACAATTTATTAAAGCAAATAAGGATAGTATTCTATTTGCATACAATTGGAAGGAAAATGATGTCATTTTCTACAAAAACCTGGCTAACACCCTCGAGCGCATCCAGAAAAATGGTAGGGATGAATTCTATAAAGGTGAAACTGCCAAAAAAATCGTCCAATTTATTCAGGAAAATGATGGCATTATTACCATGGAAGATTTGGAGAAATATGAGGTGAAGTGGAGAGATCCAATTACTTTTTCATATGATAATCTGAGAATCATCTCTA
>DTSC01000049.1:0-2280 GCA_012965625.1 Flavobacteriales bacterium
AATTGATTACCAGGAATCGCTTATGTCATTGATTTATGAAAATGAGGCGATTATTGCCAATGCAAATAAGCTCATTAGAGGTGCAAAAATCCTGGGTGTTCCAACCCTTGTTACTGAACAGTATCCAAAAGGACTTGGCCATACCTGCACGGAGATAGAGCTTCCATCTGATCAAGAGATTATTGAAAAGATCAGCTTTAGTTGCATGCTCTCAAACAAGGTGACTGCTGCTTTGAAAGACTTGGAAACTAAAACATTGATTCTTGCAGGAATAGAGGCGCATATATGCGTTTTGAAAACTGCCCTGGATGCAAAAGCTGCAGGCTATGACGTGCATGTAGTAGCAGATGCTATTTCTTCCAGAACCGAGGCTAACAGAAAGGCTGCCATACGCAGGATGGAACAGGTGGGAATTTTTATTGTATCGACAGAAATGTTGCTCTTTCAACTAATGGATGAGGCGGGAAGTTCTTCATTTAAGCAAATAAGCCAGCTTGTTAAATAAGACATATTAGATAACTTGGTAATATGCAAGACTGCCAAAGACTATTTGACATCATTTATTCACGGAATGAACTGGGCCCAAATCAAATTGCCTATGCCGAGAAGGACCCATCTAATGCTGCAAATTCCTGGGAAAAATATACAGTTAAGCATACTATCGAAATGATAAACAAGGTGAGCAATGCGCTGTTAAACCTTGGCATTAAGAAAGATGATAAAATTGCCCTGATCTCCAATAATAGGCCTGAGTGGAATTTTATAGATTATGGAGTTCAGCAGATTGGAGCTGTATTAGTTCCTGTTTATCCTACAATTTCTGAATCTGAATATAAATTCATTTTTAATGATGCGGAAGTAAAACTATGCTTTGTATCAGATGTAGAATTGTATCAAAAGGTTGTAAGGATAAAAGATGATGTTCCTTCGTTAAAGGTAGTTTTTACCATAGATGAAGTACCCAATGCCAGGAATTTTCGAGAAATATTAGCAGATCCTAGCAAGGAAGAAATTTTACAAATTGAAAGTCATAAAAAAGAGGTGGATGTTAGTGATGTAGCAACTATCATATATACGTCTGGCACAACTGGTACACCTAAAGGTGTTATGCTTACACATGGTAATTTGATTTCTAATGTAAAAGCCATCTCAGAAGTGCTTTCCATAGATGGAGGTGCAGCATTAAGTTTTTTACCGCTCTGTCATAGTTTTGAAAGAACTGTAAGCTATGTTTATCAGGCAAATGGGATCTCTGCATATTATGCAGAAAGTGTTGATACTGTTGGACAGAATTTGCTAGAAGTAAAACCTGATTATTTTACTACAGTCCCCAGATTACTTGAAAAAGTTTATGAGAAAATAATGGCCAAGGGCAGCGAATTGAAAGGGATCAAGAAAAAACTATTTAATTGGGCACTGGATCTTGGTCATCGATATGAATTAGATACTGACCAGGGCTTTTGGTTCGATCTTCAATTGGGGATAGCGAGGAAATTGATTTTTTCAAAATGGAAAGAAGCCTTAGGTGGAAATGTTAAGGCCATCGTTACAGGTGCAGCAGCTTTACAACCTAGATTAGGCAGGGTATTCACTGCTGCAGGCATCCCTGTTGTTGAGGGTTACGGACTTACTGAGACTTCTCCAGTAGTTACCTGTAATTTGCTAGATGAGAAGGATCGGCGCATAGGCACTGTTGGAATTGCAATTCCCGGCGTAAATGTTAAAATAGCTGAAGATGGCGAGATCCTGACCAAGGGTCCCCATATTATGGCAGGCTATTATAAAAGACAAGATTTAACAGATGAAGTAATAGATAGTGATGGCTGGTTTCATACAGGAGATATAGGAACCTTTGTAGAAGGACGATTTTTGAAGATCACAGATCGTAAAAAGGAGATATTTAAAACATCAGGAGGTAAATATGTTGCCCCTCAACCTATTGAGAATACCTATAAGGAATCTGACATGATTGAACAAATAATGATAATAGGAGAATATAGAAAGTTTGTCTCTGCATTGATCGTTCCATCATTTGCTAACCTAAGTCAATGGTGTAATGAAAGATCGCTGGGAAACGATTCAAATGAAGAAATGATAAGCCATCCAGAATTTTTTTTATATGTCGAAGGGGAACTCGAGAGACTTAATACTGATATAAATCATGTAGAACAGGTGAAAAAGTTCGTCTTATTAAGCGAAGAATGGTCAATTGAATCAGGCGAGCTTACACCTACACTAAAACTTAAAAGACGAGTAATCCAGGAAAGGTATAATGACCAC
>DTSC01000049.1:2324-17983 GCA_012965625.1 Flavobacteriales bacterium
AATATTTAAAGCAAATCAAAACAGGTGTAAATTTTTAAGGAATGATACGGACTTTGTTTATTATGTTATTCTGTTTCGGATTATCCATTGGCTTCTCCCAAACAAATTCAAAATTCAAAAAGTACAAGCCAGAAGAAATATGCGTTTCTGCAGAAGAATTGCAATTATATGATCTTCTTAATGAATACCGAAAAAAACACAGTCTTCCTTCAATTTCTTTATCTAAAGCTCTTTGTTATATTGCACAAATCCATGCTGAAGACCTGGAGCTTAATGTGAAAGCTCTAACACATGCTTGGAGCACTTGTAAATATAATGCTCAAGTTTCAAAGACATATGGTTGTATGTGGGATAAGCCTAAAGAATTAACCACTTATAAAGGCACAGGATATGAATGTGCTCATGGTGGTAAAGGTGATTATAAAGCTACAGCACAGAGTGCCTTAGAAGGATGGCAAAACAGTAAATCTCATAATGATGTTATCTTAAATAAAGACATTTGGAAAGGAGATACATGGAACGCCATTGGCGTTGGAATTTATGGAAGTTTTGCTACGATCTGGTTTGGGACCCAGAAAGATGAGGATGGTATAACAGTTAGATGTCCTTAAAATATAAAATGAGGGGTAAAGTTATAGGCTTCTTGCAGCATAGGCAACAAGTTTTAATAATTGCTCAATTCCTTCAGGCTACTGTTAATTAATAACATGGGGTTCCTTCTTTGTTAAATGGTTTGCAAGCCTAAGGGATAAGGCCATTATGGTTATCTGGGGATTTACTCCTGGCGAGTTCGGCAGAACGGAAGCATCTGATATATATATTCTATCAGAGCCGATTAACTTTTGATTAACATCAACAATCTTACCCATACCTGCTGTTCCCATGGGATGAAAACCACTAATCATTAGATTTTCTCCCTTAATACTATTCCAATCAAATTTTTTCATTTCTTCCACACTGCTAAATTCTTTTTGTTGCTCACCTGAAAAGGGGAGGAGCACTTTTTCTGCTCCAGCGGCAAAGAATGCCTCTGCAATCAGGATTAAGCCCGATTGAATATCTGTTACATCTGATGGATGTAGCTTATAATTAATCCAGGGAAATGAATTGACCTCTCTAACAGAGCCAGTTCCTCTGTCTTGGATCATTAATCCGAAACTAGATAGGTAATCAATACGTTCCATCCACCAGTTAAAGGCATCTCCTCCAGCAGAAAGGATTTGTCCAACCATACTTTTAGGAGTATGTATACCCTCTAAGGTAATTCTGGGAATTTTTGAAGGCCTGAAGCCTATTCCCTGAGGAATTCCATGAGGTCCGTGGTAGTGATCAGGAAAATAAGCAAACACCTTTGTTGCCGGATGGATCTTCATATTTTTACCCACATGCTTAAATTGTGAACCTAATTTGTTCCTTCTAATTAGGTCTGGTGTATAAAGTGCTCCACATGAGATAATGAGTTTATTAGCCATAATGGATTTTACTCCATTACTATCTTGCAACTCAACCTTTATCCCCATTTTATTTTCCAAAATTTTAGTTGCTTGGGTATTGGCAAATAATTTTGCGCCATTTTTTAAAGCGCTTGGCAGAAATGCATAATCAGTACTTTGTTTAATACCCATTGGGCATCCGAAACAACAACGGCCAGATCCTTTGCAATTTCCAATATTTCTTGGCAATATGTACGATTGTGTAAACCCTAATTTATTTAAGCCTTTTACAAATAATTCAGCAGATTTACTTTGGATCGTTTTTGGAGGCACACAAACAGATGTTTGCAGTTCAATCTTTTCTATATAGGGATCTAAAGTTCCAGAAGAAAAATCAGTCCCAAGGTCCTGATCCCATATTTTTAAGCAAGAGTTAAGAGGCCGTAGACAAGTGCCGGAATTAATAGCGGTTGTACCTCCAATTGTTGATCCAGCCAATACCAATGCCATGCCTCCTGTCATGGACATCGTTAAACCCTGTCCTACGTAATATTTTTCTATCATTTGAGGTGCAGGTTTTGGATCTATTAGCCCACCTTTCTCAACTATTGCAACCGTGTAGCCGTTTTTTGTTAATTGATCGGCTATTGGGGCACCTCCTGCACCTGTTCCAATTATTATAAAATCAAAGGTGTCCTTATTCTCAAATTTTTGATCGCGTAATAGTAATTTCAACGGATGCTCTGGATATTTTGTTTTATCAATATCTTCATCAAATAATGTTTCTATTAAAGGCACAAAAGCAAAGAATGCACTCATTCTAACAAGTCTCCATCGGTTTTCTTTAAGTTTTTTGATAAGAATAGAGAATAGTACATTATTTAGCTTTCCAGATTTAGTAGGCCTAAAAAGAAATAGTAAAGGAGATAGCCATTCTATGAACCAGATAGTAAGAAAGTATATCCAGCGATGAGGCTTGGGAAATCTTTTGGCTCTCTCAAGAGCAATGAGGTTTTTTGCCCTTACATCATTTTCAGGGACACCTGCGTATAGCAACCATCTTTCAGTAAAAGAATAACTCAAAGATTGCTTTTATGCCATTTGTATAGTACTCGCATTTTCGGTTTTGTACATTGGTACATTCGCTTCTCGGTTGCTTAAATGCCGCAGCATTTTTATGTGGTTTCGAAATGCCTGTCCAAATGTTTTGAATTCCATATATTCTATTCCAAATTCTTTTGCAGTTTGTATTAATATGGGTGTGATTTTTGGGTAGTGAACATGACATATCTCAGGAAAAATATGATGTATTACATGAATATTTATACCACCAATTAGCCAGGTACCTATCCTGCTTTCTCTTGAAAAATCTGCAGTAGTAGCCAATACATGCAAAGCGTAATTGTTTTCAATATTTCCTTCCTCATCAGGCATTGGATAGGTGGTTCCATCACAAATGTGAGTGCATTGAAAGACCAGGGCAAATGTAAGGCCAGATAAAATATGAATAGAGACCCAGCCAATAAGAATCAACCACCATGATGCACTTAGAAAAATAAGCGGCAATACCAGGGTAAGTGTATAATACAAGCCTTTTGAGAGGAAAAGAATAAAGTATTCACTTATTGGATGTTTTATATTTTTTATATTACCAATATGACTTTCTCCAAAGAACCATTTAAAATCTTTAAATATAATCCATTGTAGTTGGGCCATTGAATAAAGGAAAGGGATATAAATATGTTGAAATTTATGCAGTGGTTTCCAGGGTTGATGGGGCGTAAACCGAAATAATCCGTGAGTTTCAAGTGTTACATCAATACCATGGATATTAACCCACTTGTGGTGTTCACCATGCATTTGCCTTAGCAAGTATGAGCTTGCACCTACAAAATCCATTCCTCTTGCAAGTAATTGGTTGACCCATTTTTTTGGTGAAATTGCATCATGAACTGAATCATGAACAGAAGAAAATGTGATAAAAATATTTGCAAAACCAAGCAAGGAAAACCCAACTATTAACAATATTGGGTTATCACTTAGCCAATCGGACATTATTAGTGAATAGATTGAAATCCAGAAGAGGTAAGCCACGGCTATTTTAAGCCATAGCTCCGTGTTTGCGTGCTTTGAGATATTATTCTCTTTAAAATAGTTGTTAATATTTTTTCGCAGGACCTTAATGAATTCATCCTTTTGAGGGGTACTCCTAAACTTTACCCTTTTTTCAGAGATGGTTTTTTGTAACATCTGATTTAATTTTAATAGTACCTCAAGTATAGGGTACTAAAACCAATTTGACCTGCAAATTTAAAAAAATCCTGATGATTTATTGTTTCAATTAAATGCTATTCCAATATTTGCCTTTGGATTAGGTTTTATTTGCTATTTATTCTTTGGATATGTGGCAAGAAGTGTAAATGCAACAGATGCATCTGCCATAGCACAGACCAGCCATGCCGTGCCCAGATTATAGGTGAGCCATATAAATCCGAAGACACTTATGCTCTTGGCGAGGAGAAGGGCAACAAATAAGTTCTTTTGCTGAGGGTTCTGGGCACTCTGAAATGCTAAATAAACTAATAGGCCCATTAAAGAAATAGTAAGCACATGCCATAAAGTACCTGATGGTGCATGGATTTCACCATTTAGCATTAAAACCTGAGCAAGATCATTAAGATGTTCGGCTAAAACATTAGGGATAATAAGAAATAACATACCTGCTATGAGGAATACCATACCCCAAATAAATGCCACTTTTGCATATAGCGGCTTTAAACTATTAAGTTTATAATTCATCTAGATAAAACTTGGTTTCCTGGGAAGGCAATTTTGATTATTCAATTTTTAAAAGTACTTTTTATTACGTATTTATTTTTGAGTTTTCGTGAATATTTATTAATAATTGCAGTTTATTAGTTTAATTCAGGATTTAACACTTCTTCCTTTTTAATGGGCTTCCTCAGTACGATTTTGTCATCAAATACGTCTAAAACCAGGCTGGTATTTTGTTGAACATCCCCTGCAAGGAGTTTCTTGGAAAGCTCATTCAAAATGGTTTTTTGCATAACTCTTTTCACTGGCCTGGCGCCAAAAGCAGAGTCAAATCCTTGTTCTGTCATCCATTCAATGGCCTCTTTGGATGCACTTAGATGTACTTTTTCTTTTGCCATTTTCTTAACTACATCTTTAAATTGAAGTTTAACAATTTTCTTTATCTCATTAATGCTCAATGGGGAGAACATAATTATTTCATCTACTCGATTTAAAAATTCCGGCCTAATTGTTTGTCTCAATAATTGGTTGACTTCAACTTTTGTCCTATTGAGAATTTCCTGTCTATTCTCTCCATTCATCTTTTCAAAATTTTCCTGGATAATGTGGGAACCCAGGTTAGATGTCATGATGATGATGGTGTTTTTAAAATTTGCTGTTCTTCCTTTATTATCTGTTAATCTACCATCGTCCAATACTTGCAAGAGGATATTGAACACATCCGGATGTGCTTTTTCAATTTCATCGAGTAGAATTACCGAGTAAGGCTTCCTTCTCACTGCCTCTGTTAGCTGGCCTCCCTCATCATAACCAATATAGCCTGGAGGTGCACCAACTAACCTCGAAACAGAATGCTGTTCCTGGTATTCACTCATATCAATTCTTGTTATACAGGTATCAGAATTAAACAGAAATTCAGAAAGTGCTTTACCGAGCTCTGTTTTCCCCACTCCAGTAGGCCCAAGAAAGATAAACGATCCAATAGGTTTGGTTTCATCTTGTAATCCGGCTCTGCTTCTGCGAACTGCATCAGCTACTGCAATGATTGCTTCATCCTGGCCAACTACTCTTTTATGTAGCTGTTTTTCCAGCTCAAGCAGCTTTTCTTTTTCACTCTGCATCATTCT
The DNA here is from genome assembly GCA_012965625.1 of Flavobacteriales bacterium. Taxonomy (GTDB): domain Bacteria; phylum Bacteroidota; class Bacteroidia; order NORP154; family NORP154; genus UWMA-0041. Next base: position 7,660 of record DTSC01000049.1, read on the forward strand.
TGTAACAGGAATTCCAGTCCAAACTGATACAACCTGTGCAATATCCTCTGCATCTACTTCTTCCTTAATCATTTGAGAACCATCAGCTTGCATTTCTTTTAACTTTTCTCCAAATACTTCAAGCTGGTTTTCAGCTTCTTTGATCTTGCTATAGCGAAGTTCAGCAACTTTTTCATAGTTGCCATTTCTTTCTTCTTGATCTGCCTGGAATTTGAAGTTCTCAATATCTTCTTTTGCTTTTTGGATTCCTTCAACCACCTCTTTTTCGCTTTCCCATTGTGCTTTTAGATCTGATCGCTCATCATTGAGATTTGCAATTTGTTTCGTGAGCTTGGTCAGTTTTTTTGTATCCTTTTCTCTTTTGATCGCTTCTCGCTCGATCTCCAATTGCCTGATCTTCCTTTCAACTTCATCCAACTCAGCAGGCATTGAATTTATTTCCATTCTAAGCTTTGATGCTGACTCATCTATAAGGTCAATGGCCTTGTCGGGTAAATGTCTGTCGGATATATACCGTTGTGAAAACTCAACTGCCGCTATTACTGCTTCATCCTTAATTCTAACCTTATGATGGCTTTCATACTTTTCTTTTATACCTCTTAAAATAGAGATAGCGTCTTCTGTGCTAGGCTCATCAATAAATACCTTTTGGAATCTTCTTTCCAGAGCTTTATCCTTTTCAACATATTTCTGGTACTCATTCAAGGTAGTTGCCCCAACAGCCCGTAAGTCTCCTCTGGCTAATGCAGGTTTTAGAATATTTGCGGCATCCATAGCTCCTTCGCCACCACTTCCTGCACCAACTAATGTGTGAATTTCATCAATAAATAGGATAATCTCACCGTCTGCTGAGATGACCTCTTTAATTACAGATTTAAGGCGTTCTTCAAATTCACCCTTGAATTTCGCACCTGCTATCAACGCACCCATATCCAAAGAGTAGATTTGTTTTGATTTTAGATTTTCTGGAACGTCTCCATTGATAATCCTATGTGCCAACCCTTCCGCAATAGCAGTTTTACCCACCCCTGGCTCTCCGATTAGGACAGGGTTGTTCTTGGTTCGTCTTGATAAAATTTGCAATACCCTTCGGATTTCTTCATCCCTTCCAATTACAGGGTCTAGTTTTCCTTTTTTTGCCAGCTCATTGAGATGCAGGGCATATTTGGAAAGAGAATTATATGTTTCTTCTGAATTCTGGCTGGTTACTTTCTCTCCTTTTCTCAAATCCTTGATGGCCAGTTTTAGGTCCTTTTCATTAACGCCGGCATCTGTCATCATTTGTCCTGCCGGCCCTTTAGCAGTGGACAGGCCAAGTAGTATATGCTCAATGGATACAAAGTCATCACCCATTTCACTGGCTGAAGCCGATGCCCTTAGCAGGGTTGCATTTGCTTCTTGTGACAAGTAGTTGTTAGCTCCGGATACTTTTGAAAATGATTCTAATATTTTGTCTAGTGCAAGTTTAGATATGTTGAGGTTTACTCCAAGCTTTTTAAAGAGAAAAGGTGTAACGTTCTCATCTACTAATAAGATTCCCTTAAGTAAGTGAGCATTTTTCACTGCCTGATGCTGCATTCCAACAGCAATTTCCTGAGCCTTTTGTAAAGCTTCCTGAGATTTTATTGTAAATTTATTTAAGTCCATAATCATCCTTTTTCTTTCACTATAACTATGAACAAAGTACTTGCCATTGGACTAATTGTAAAAAAACCGGTAATTATGGCACAAAAAATACAAAATATATGTCTTTGTGGCACAATAGTTACAGATTCAACAAGAAACAGAGAATCTGTGAATCTTGTTTCAAATATTTGTAGATCTTATTCTGAATAGCAATTTATCAATCAGCTATTCTCCTGATGGTCACCAGGTTATGAGAATATTCCTCTTTTTCTCTGTTAAAGATGCCATGGTCATCAAAATCATCAACTCTTACTTTTCCTGAAGCGTGGATTATCTGTTTTTTTTCAGATGGATCATCTGATAAAATGATTCCAACATGACTTATCTTAGCATAGTCACTGGCAAAAAAGGCCAAATCTCCTTCAACTGCCTCTTCGACCAGCTCAATGAGCACACCTTCATCAGCTTGTTCTCGGCTATCACGTGGTAATGCAAAGCCACACATTCGGTAGACCATCTGTGTAAAACCTGAGCAGTCAATGCCAAAAGGTGTTCGTCCACCCCAGAGGTAAGGTGTATTGAGGTATAGAAATGCGTAGCTTGCTATCTGATCGCTCTGTACTTCATCAAAATTAACCACTCCTCCCTCATACTTATATTTGTTTTCTCCTATAATAAATTGAGTGCCAACTAGAGGGGGTAGGAGGGAGCCAAGAACCACATTGAGGTCATTGTTTGTTGCCAGGTCTTCTATTGCAAAAGAGAGCTCGTCTACTAAATACTCATCTTTCTCGTCTTGCTCATCCTCTTCAGATAATAATTTAACCTGGTATTTGTCAACCCAGCATTCGTAACCATCATGATCAAGTTTGATTCTATACCATTTTTCATTTTCATCAACAATATCAAAATGTTCTCCGAACAGCACTTGATTGATCATCTCTGCTTTGTCCGACGGTTCTGAACGGCCAGGAATTACTGATAGATGGCAATAACCGAAACTCATTTTAGATTAATTGTGGATGAGTACGAATGTACGAATTAGCTAATAGAAGTTCCATTCTACAAGCGGAAAAATAAATGAAATATGGGGAGCTTGTTACGATTTTTCTATAACAATTGCAGAGGCTCCACCTCCACCATTGCATATGCCAGCTGCACCAAGCTTAGCATCATTTTGAGAAAGTACAGAGATAAGAGTGACGACAATTCTCGCTCCTGAACATCCCAGCGGATGTCCTAACGAAACTGCTCCCCCATTTACATTGACCTTTTCAGGATCTAATTTCATCTCTCTGACGTTTACCAGGCCAACGACAGAAAAGGCTTCATTCAATTCAAAATATTCTATGTCATTTAAAGAGAGACCAGCTTTCTCAACAGCTTTGGGTAAAGCTTCAGATGGAGCTGTGGTAAACCATTCAGGTGCTTTAGCAGCATCTGCATAGCCTTTTATTGAAGCTAAGGGTTTAAGTCCCAATTCTGTTGCTTTTTCCCTGCTCATTAATACTAATGCTGCCGCTCCGTCATTTATGGTAGAAGCATTCGCAGCTGTTACAGTACCATCTTTTTGGAAAACGGGCTTAAGCTGCGGGATCTTATCTATCTTCACATTGGTGTATTCTTCGTCCTCATCAACCAAAATAGGATCTCCTCTTCGTTGTGGAACCTCAACCGGAACAACCTCCTCTTTGAACTTCCCATTTTCCCATGAATTTGCTGAACGTTCATAAGATTGAATCGCAAATTTATCCTGATCTTCTCTTGAGATATTACACTCTGAAGCACACAATTCAGCTGCATTCCCCATATGGTATTTATTGTATACATCAGTTAAGCCATCCAGAACCAAGCCATCCAGAACCAACCCATCACCAAGGCGATATCCTGTACGGGCTTTCGGAAGATAATAAGGTACATTAGACATACTCTCCATTCCTCCGGCTATAACTATATCATTATCACCACATTGAATCGTTTGGGCAGCAAGCGTAATAGATTTCATTCCCGAAGCACAAACTTTGTTGACCGTTGTACAAGGCACATTATTACTCAATCCAGCGAAGATGGCTGCTTGCCGCGCTGGTGCTTGTCCTTCCCCAGCTTGCAAAACATTCCCCATAAAAACTTCTTGAACTGATTCAGCACTAATGCCAGCTCTTGAAACGGCTTCTTTTATGGCTGCAGCACCAAGCTGGGTAGCAGATAGGGATGCCAGACATCCACCGAAGCTCCCCATTGGGGTTCTAACAGCCGAAATAATTACAACTTCTCTCATTCTTAATTATAAGTTGGAAGGAATGAATAGTTTTCAGCGTAATACATCATCTGTTCAGAGAAATCTCCTGGGTATTCGATTAGGACATCTATAACTTTATCACCTTCCATTACTGGTTTAAGTACAGGGTTTATAAAGCCTGCATAAGGAGCAATGCCTAATTTCTCATATCGTGCAAGAACCTCTTTATGAAGTTCAGGGTCTACCTGAACACCATAGGTTTCCACAAGGTTTTTTCCTGCTTCGTAATCGCCTTCAGATTTTATTCTTTGGATTTCTTTAAGAAGTTCTCCAAAAATAACTTTCAATTTTTCATAATCTCTAACTACCATATAGGTTTTGCCCTCTTTAATTACTCGCTCAATAACATTTTCTTCTTTACCTTTTTCATAAGACCATTTAGCGACGAGCTGTCGGTTTCTCATATGAGATTCTTGAATAGTTTCACCCTCTTCCAAGCGAACCAACTGCATCATCATTCCGTTTCGGATATAACTATTGTATTCAGTTTTGCCGACATCCAGGGTCGTCATTATCCCTAAGTCAATTAGTTTTGGGTCCATCAGATAATAGAGTGCAACAAGATCAGCTCGCGCCTCTTCCAAAGTAGAGGAATAACTTTTCAAGGTCTCCTTGGGTGTCCCAATGCCGTCATTGAGCTTCCCTGAGGCGTGTCCGATTACTTCATGCATATCGGTATGCAGGTCACCGGCTAATGCGCCGTGTTCCTTGGCCAGGGCGATCTCTTCTTCTGAAAAAGCAAATTCTTCAAGCATACCACCTTGTTTTTTTGCTTCATTATAGGCTTTTACAATGTTACCTAGATTTACTGACTTAGAACCATGGTTGGAACGAATCCAGTTGGCATTTGGAAGGTTGATCCCAATAGGTGTTGATGGTGATGCATCACCACTTTCAGCCACTACATTAATTACTTTTGCTGAAATTCCAACCACTTTTTCTTTTTTATGTTCATCTGAGATCGAAGAATTATCTTCAAACCATTGTGCTTCGTCTCCTATAGCAGCAATTCTTTTTGAAGCTTCCACGTCTCTTACCGATACTACAGACTCATAGGCCCCCCTATATCCGATAGCATCACCGTAAACTTCAATGAAACCGTTAACTACATCTACCTTTGAATCAGCATCATTAACCCAGGCAATGCTATATGCATCAAAAGTGGCCAGATCACCAGTTTCATAATATTTGATTAACAGGTCCAGTGCTTTTTTCTGTGGCTCGCTTTCAGCAACACCGCTGGCCTTCTTTAGCCAATAGACAACCTGTTCAATGGCTTCAGTGTACATGCCACCCACTTTCCAAACCTTTTCTTCCAAACCACTTTCGGTCATGATCAGCTTTGAGTTCAAACCATAAGAGATCGGCTCCGGATCATTCTTTTTCTTCATGTTTGCATAGAATTCCTCTGCTTGAACTTGAGTCACCCCTTCGTAATAGTTGTTAGCTGATCCTGCAACAGGGTCCGCATTAGGGTCTTTGTTTACCCTTTTCATATCAACCGTTGGGTCAAATAGAATCTTAGTCAGCTTTTCAACCAGTGCATCTACTGTTTCATTATCTTGCAAAGGAAATCCTGACTGTTCAGAGCCAGCTACTAGTGCCTTGAAATACTCCTTTGAAAACTCAGGGATCATTTTCTTAGTAGCGTAATGATGATGAATACCGTTTGCGAACCATACTCTTTTGAGGTACACGACAAAGTTCTCATAGTCTTCGCCCTCTCTTGCACCGCTATAGGTACGATAGATATTTTCCAGGGTTCTTTTTACACAAAGGTTGTGCTTGTAGTTTTGGTCATAAGTAATTTCTTTTCCGGCGTTGGCCGCTTCATAGAGATAGTATAGCAGTTCCTTAGTTTGAAGATCCAATTCCTCGAATCCAGGCACTCTGTATCTCAATATTCTCAAGTCTGCGAACTGCTCTGCCAGGTATTCAAATTTGTCAGCAGCAGCTGTTGAATCCACTTCCTCTATTACTTCGGTTTCTGTATTCCCTCCACAGCCTATTAGAAGGCTTGAAACAGCTAAAATCCAAACGAAACTATTCTTTCTCATATTTCTTTTTATTATGTCTTTAAAACTTCAGGGCGCAAATATAGTAATCCATTCTAAAATATTGCTAAATGGGGGCTAATTTGGATAACCTATTGAAAGAATACGACAGAAATGTTAAAGTTTCTTAAAATAAGTAAAAGAAAATAATCTCTATTAATCTACTGCGTTTCCATAGGAGCTTGTGTGAAGATGTATTATGCAAATCAGATAGTGATGTGGCAATATTGAAATTGTTTTATGGAAAACCTGAATGTTCTGCATCCTATATATAAAATTAATCAAGTCCGGTATTTTGTGCAGCAGGATCAAATAAGATCCTAATTGTAGAAAATGAAATTGAGGAACTGCCTGGCTAAGGACAGGAGCAAAGGCAGTTATTAATATTCCGGATAAAGGTTGGGGCTTAGGCCCCAGCCTTTTTTACATTATATATTCCGTTAAACATTTGTTTGCTGGTCAATAAACCAAGAATTACCAATTACTTCACCAGGATCTTTGTGGAACGCTCTTGATCATCTGCCGCAAAATGAAGTATATACATTCCACTTGCCAGGTCTATTGATCTTAGGTCAAGCTTATGGTGATAGTTCCCAGGGGTTTTTGAGCCAGCAACTTCAGCAAAATCAGCAATTTCCTCTCCAAATAAAGAGTACAAGCTGATCTCTACGTTCATCGCTTTATCAAGGCTATAGTCAATGTTTAGATAATCTGTAACAATTGCAGGGTAAACAGAGAATGAATAGCTGTCCTGGAGGTTTTCAATTCCTACCATAGGTGTGAATACAGCAACCAAAGTATCTGCTTGGGTTAGCCGGATACTTGCATCAGCACTGTCCGTATTTGGAGATATCACATTACCAGACTTTGTCTCCCATCTGATAAAGGAGTTAGACCCAGCAGGTTTCGCTTGAATCAGGTTGTCCATATTTCCAAAGTAATTTCCTGTCCATGGGAAAGAAGTTAATTTCAATGTGTTAAGGTCTATTGTCCCCGCACCTGCAGGTTGTACCTCCAGGGTTAAAGGATATGGGCCAGTTAGACTAAAGCAATTGATCATGCCACTTACAAGGAGTGTGCATCTTTGTTCAATAAAGTTTCTTAAGGTCGTTACGTTTTGTTGCCATATTGCCATTGAGCCTCCCCAACGACTGATCTGGCGTGGCATTTCAGGTTCTATGGTTGCCACCATACTGTCAAGGGTATTCAACATATTGTCACAGGTATAAACAGTATTCATCAGATCTGCTTGTCGAGAATAATAAAGCTGAAGAAACTCGGGGCTTTCCGCTTGTAACTCGAGGAAGATTTGCTCATGTTTTCCTTTATCAGGCGGATCCCACCACCACCATGTGCTTAAAAAATCCGCTATATCATCAATATCGCAGGGTTCTGCATCAGGGTCAGTATTTGGTACACCTGAGTAATTAATGTAATAATCAAAGGTCGCATCGTTATCCCATAGGACATACCCCCATTTTTTATGATTTCCAGCAGGATCCATGCCTCTCCACCATCCTGTATTATAATTGAGCCAGTCAGAAGCTACAGCATTTAGGTTAGCAATCATGTAATCTATGAGGCTGGTGAGACGGATATTGTCCTTGACAACCTGATAGTTTGCTGCAATGCCCATATTGTTGTTCAAGATAAAATCACGTAATATTCCCCAGTCTGTGAATGCCTGTGTTCCCCCATATTCAGCTTCTGTACCGCCCCATGTAGAAAGAAATTGTATGTCCAATTTACTCTGGTTGTAATATTCATTTGTGTAATCATGGTCAACGGGCCGCTCTCTCAAGCCATAAACCCCCCAATACTGGCCATTTAAGAAAACAACCACGCGCTCTACAGCTCGTACATCCAGCTTCATTCCACCCTCCAATGCCAAGGTGTGTACGTATTCATCCCTTATATGACAAGATCCTACATGAGAGTTGCTAGGAGTTGTAGCAGGAGCTTCAAGTGCCGGATAATTATCATCACCTGATGCACGCATAATAATTCTTTGGTATTCGTTTCTTGTTGAATAGTGAAATAATTCTGTAAGAATTGCATGATTGTGGCCCATTTCATCCCTGGAAACCCAATCAATACTACGTTGGTCAAGCACCCAGGAATCCTGGCCATGCTTGTTAAGTTCTCCATATGAAGCTGCAAGCCTCTGGCCTGAGGTGTCAAAGTATTCTATAGATCCTATGGGCTCAAGTGAATTATCGCCGTTGGCCAGATCAAGGAGCTCATCAGCGCCGACCGATAAAACTGCCAGGCTAATATTTTCATTAATAAAATAGGTATTGGTGCTTATTTTCCCTGGTAACACCTGTGCATCATTGGAGATCGCTATTGCTTTCAGGATTGTCGTGGCTGTAATGTTGATAGGGCTGCTGTACTGTGTTGATGTGCTTGTAGGGGCAGTTCCGTCTGTTGTATAATAAATATTGGCATTAGGTTCCGTTGTGGTAATAATTACAGATTGGGTTGCTGAATAAAAACCTGCTGCAACGGAAAGGGTAGGCTGGGCAGCATAATGTGTAAACTGTGAAGTGCCATTATTGGAGCTTCCCAGGCTTGGGTTGCTGCAAATTTTCCAGGAGCTAGCCCCATCGGATATCCTGGCTCTTGAATGCGATAATAGCGTAATATCTAGTGGGTATGCTTCTGAAATTACGCCGTTTGTTAAACTGAGTCCTACCGAATCTTTCCCTTTAGTTTGTGAAAGCTTAAAGCTGGTATGATAATCCGTGCCAATGACTGAATCTTTTCCTGAACACCAGAATTTTATAAATCCATTAGGACCAAGTGTTGTTCCCGTTGGAATACGCCACTTTGTTGGTTTTTTGGGTCTATCGGTAAGGTACATTCCACCTATGTCTACAGTGTTTCCCGTAGTGTTATAAAGCTCAATCCAATCCTCATACTTTCCGTAATTGTCAATAAATGAGTTTAAGTTAGATGCTGAATATTCATTGATTACAACCTGGCCAAATGACATGGTTGGTAGCGAAAAAACCAAGATTGGCAGTAAGCATAGGTAGCTAAAAGTCCGGACAAACATCATGCAAGTATTAATTAAGAAATTTATTTTCTTTCTGAAATTGGCTACCAAATGTAAATTATGTTGATGAAAATTGCAAATGAGTTTAAGACAAGGATAAATAAACTATTTTGATAACGATATTAATATCCTGCCGCTTTATCATCTCCGCGCGGATCGGCTCCTCCTTCAATCCTATTATCTGGAAGAACCAGAATGGCTTCTACCTTACCAATTATTGGTGCTCGTTTATGGTCAATAAGATATCCTAGTTTTGTTAATTCCTGTATGGTTTTTTTGTTGAATCCATTGTCTTCCATCATAATTGCATCTGGAAGCCATTGATGGTGGAATCGGACTTGACTAACCGCTTCTTGCGCTCCCATGCCAAACTCATATATGTTAAGGATAGTTTGGAGAACAGAGGTGATAATTGTAGAGCCTCCAGGGGTTCCCAGTACCAACCACAGCTTACCATCTTTCTCCACAATAGTCGGCGTCATGGAGCTTAACATGCGCTTTTCAGGTTTTATAGCATTGGCTTCAGCACCAACAAGCCCAAACATATTTGGAGTTCCTGGCTTGGAGCTAAAGTCGTCCATCTCATTATTAAAAAAGAACCCTAATTCATTACTATAAAGCTTAGAACCATAGGCTCCGTTGATGGTTGTTGTCGCTGAGACAGCATTGCCATATGCATCAACAATCGCGTAATGTGTAGTTTCATCACTTTCAATTATCTGAACATTTCCATGACTCACGTCGCTTGATTTTGTTGGATATTCGAATGAAAAATCTTTCATCCTATCCTTAAGGTATTTTGCAGAGATTAGTTCCTCCACAGGAATATTTACAAATTCTGGGTCACCTAAATAGAAGCTTCTATCAGCATAAGACCTGCGCTCCGCTTCAGTCAGAACTTGTATCATCCTGGTGCTGTTGTGACCCAGGACCTTTAAATCATAGGGTTCTATCATTTTCATGATTTGGGCCAAGCATATTCCCCCACTGGAGGGAGGCGACATAGAGATGATTCTCAGATTATCATATGAAAAAGTAATTGGATCTCTCCACTTCACTTCATATTTCTCCAAATCTTCAATGGTAATAATGCCATCATTTTCCTGAATAAATTGAACGATTTTTTTGGCAGTTTCACCTTTATAGAATTCATCCCTGCCATTTTTCTGGATGCGCTCGAGGGTGTTAGCCAGGTTTTTGTAGACAATGACATCATTTTCCTTCCAATTGTATGCAAGTAGAATACTATCCTTATTTGCTTTAATAAATTGTGCCCGATACTTTTTT
>DTSC01000050.1 GCA_012965625.1 Flavobacteriales bacterium
CCATCCCATCCTTCTCCATATGCACAGCATACACCATCACTGCGGAGCTTTTTGCTTGAGTCATTAGTTTCATAAACCATTTCACCCCAGCGGTCATAGACAGCTAATTCATAGCTTTTTATATTCTTTCCAAAGACAAACAACTTTTCGTTTTCTGGATTATTGCTGGATGTATAGAATACATTGGGAAGATAAGCGAAAGAGGGGCCTGTTGTTATAGAAGTCTCACATAGGTCAATGCGAATGGTATCTGAGTAAGCGCAGCCTTCCGCTGTTGATACTTGAACAATATAGGTTCCGGAATCAAGGGCTGTGTATGTTTGAGCAGTGCTTCCATCCTGCCATAAATAAGTGACGTAATCTTGGCCTGCATCCAGGCTTATTGCTTCCCCATTACACAACTCAGAATCTGCACCCAAGGATAAATTTACCGTATCTACAGTAAGAACCTTGATGGTATCCATAGAAATATTGCCACAGGAGTCTGTAGCTTCCACCCAATAAGTTCCTGGAAGCCATGCTGTGAAGAGCTGGTTATCTGAAAAATCCTGCCACTTATAACTTACATATCCGACGCCTGCATCTATAGGTATTACAATTCCCGGACATACCATTGTGTCTGGTCCCAGATCAACAGGAGGGCTTGCATTTGCCTGAATAATCTCTATGGTATCCCTTGATTGGCAACCATTTGAATCGCTTACTTCTACCCAGTAAATCCCTTCTGAATTTACATTTATAGTTTGACTAGTGTTAGCTGTGCTCCATAAATAATCAACAAATCCGGTACCGGCATCCAGCTGCATGGCCACTAAATCGCAAGTTGTTGTATCGTTGCCTAGGCTAAAAGACAAAGGGAAATTAACATAAACAGTTATAGATTCGGTACCATAACTACTATAAGCTAAATATGTAGTTGTCTGTAGAGGTGACACCCTTATTATTGAGTCTGTAGATATTATTATATCCGATAGTGTATCAATAGCCCAGCCGATTAGTAAATCAGAATTTGAATAAAGCGTAATCGTATCAAATTGGCAAATTGTTGTATCAGAAGAAACATTAAAACAGACCGGTTCTACTAAAACATCATCCACAAAATATCGCGCATTTGTACTGGAATTGGAGCCATTAAAAATTATGGAGGTATTAATATTATCATAAAAATTACCAAGTATTAGATATTCGGCTGGTGAAGTGGCAATGAAGGTGCCAGATATTTTCACCCAATTGACACTGTCAGTTATAATTGAAGTCTCATTGATTTGTGGTGTAAAATTCAATTCTGTACATATTGCAGGAATATTTACCAATGTATCCGAAAAGTGCATGCCAATGTTATTACTGGCATCTTTAGAATAATCTGTGTGTGAAATATACATTTCGGCATAATATGTTACCCCGACAACTAATGGAGATGTTAATTGTATTTCTAAGTATTCCCTGTAATCCGGCTGAGAACCACATCCTGCTCCATAAGTTAAAATGGCTGACATAACGTTTCCTGTTCTTGGCAACTGTTGTCCTACAGCACTTGTGCTTGTTGATAAACAATGGGCAAAACAAAAAGTATTTACTAATGTGCTGAAAATATCCGAAGAACCACCAGTAGGCATTATCCAATTCTGAACAGCATTGCTAAAACCAGATTGAGAAATTAGCCATGAACATGGCAAAGTTCCATAATTCTCAAAGCTGGGATTAGGAACTAAGTTCTGTCCACTGGCACAGAGCCCAACCCTTATAAACTGAAAAGCAGAAGTATCGCAGCAATTGTTGTTGCACGACACTACATAAACCATAAAAACTCCGACGTTTGGGAAAATGTGTGTAAAATTTGGTGTAGATACCTGAGGAATGTCATCAATATACCATTGGTAGCTAGTAACACCTATCGTTGTATTAGTAAATGTAATCTGATTACCAGGCATGATGCTGGTAGCACTTGAAGTAAATGTGGTCTGTGCATCACAGTCAACTCTTATGAGCACAGAGTCCTTCTCCTGACAATTTGGATCTGCATTGTTTAGCGTAAGTACTACCCAAAAGATGCCAACAGTATTAAATTGAAAGGAAGCATTTTGAGTGGTGGCGAAGGTTGCATTATTTATTGACCAATCATAGCTGCTAATGTTTCCGGTTGATGTGCTGTTGAAATTTACATTTGATCCAATGGTAACAGTTGTTGCGCTTGTTGTGAATGAAATGGTCATTGGATCATTACAAGGAGGGGCGCAGCCATTTGATTGTAATAGTGAGTATCTGGATATCGTTAAGGCCGTTCGCATCCTGTCTCTTTGGCCATCTGTAAATGAGGTATGGCAAGCAATATCACCATAATCCATGTGGTTTTGAACTAAATCGTTTTGATCACCGATTCCTCCGTTTGTAATAGGGCGGAAGGGATTGTTTGCAGACAGGTCGTCATCATCTGTTGAGCAAGTATTTACAGGCAAATTGCATGGAACAAAGGCTGTTGAATTATCCGGAGGCGTGTCACAAACCCTATCCCCTTCGTTTTGGCAATCATTGTTGGTACAGCCACCCTGGAAGGTATGGTACAAACCTAGGTAATGGCCCACTTCATGGATCTGTACAGCAGAATTGCCTGGGGTACTGCCAAAATAATACGCTTCACATACGATCCCATCTTCAGGTTGGCCGTGAGAGCTTGGGAAATAGGCATATCCAATAACACCAGATCCAGAAGACAAGGAGGCTATAGATTGCACCAACCAAATATTCAGGTAGTCATTTGGATTCCATCTATTAATGTCTTTAAGGGTAATGTCATCATCTTCCATGATCATGTCAGTCAATGGGCTTATATCTCTTGTTATTCCGTTGGTTGCATTGCCATTGGGATCCCTTTCTGCCATGCAGAATACGATTTCTACATCCACCCCATTCACATCCTGGTAAGGGCCCTGGTTGGCAAAACCATCGTTGAGATCCTGTATACCCTGGATGACTTGTGCATCAGAAATATTCTCAGGCCCATTGTTATGAATAATATGCACAACAACAGGAATTGTATATATGGCTCCTGAAGTGGAGCTGTTCATGCCTCCTTTTGACTGGTAATTTATCCCTGCATTGATAGCATCCATTTTCGTTTGCCTGGAGGGAGTGTTCTTATACAAACGTTTAGTCATTTCATCGGATGCACAAAATGTTACAGCGTTGTTATTTCCAGGCGAAACGATTGTTCCGTTAGGATTAAATGTTTGCCCCCTTAATAACAAGCCAAACATCAAACACAATGAAGTGATTAATAGCCTTTTCATCTTTAATTCAATTCTTTGTTTTATGAGAATTGGTTTTAATCTCAGCTTTTAAAGTCAAAGGTATTTGCTTACGCTATATGGGTCAATGCTAATAATCGCTTATATGTACATTTCAAAAAAGCCGCAAAGGGGTATTAACCGACCTGGGGTAAACTGTATTGCCAGATGCAGAGGGACCCTAATAGGCAAAGAAAAACCTAACATCATGAAAGACGTTTGGGCCCTGGAGAAGGCCATTATCTAATAAGCGTAATATTACCTGTTTCATTAAATTTCCTGCCATCTGTAAATGCTCCTTTCAAAATGAAAACAAAAACGGCTTCGTTTAAAGGCTCTCCTGTATTTCTAAAAGTGCCATCCCATCCTTCTCCATATGCACAGCATACACCATCACTGCGGAGCTTTTTGCTTGAGTCATTAGTTTCATAAACTAGCTCTCCCCAGCGGTCATAGACAGCTAATTCATAGCTTATTATATTCTTTCCAAAGACAAACAACTTTTCGTGTTCAGGATTATTGCTGGATGTATAAAACACATTTGGCATATATACTAAGTTAGGGCTTGTTGTTATAGAAGTCTCACAGAGGTCAAGGCGAATGGTATCTGAGTAAGCGCAGCCATCTGACGTGGATACATGCACGATATAGATACCGGAATCAAGTGCTGTGTATGTTTGATTTGTACTTCCATCCTGCCATAAATAAGTGACGTAACCAGTTCCTGCATCCAGACCCATTACTTCCCCATTACACAATTCAGAATCTGCACCCAAGGATAAATTTACCGCATCCACTGTAAGAACCTGGATGGTGTCCATAGAAATATTGCCACAGGAGTCCGTAGCTTCCACCCAATATGTTCCTGGCAGCCATGCTGTGAAGAGCTGGTTATCTGAAAAATCCTGCCAAGCATATTCTATATAACCAGGCCCTGCATCTATAGGTATTACAATTCCCGGACATACCATTGTGTCTGGCCCCAAGTCAACAGGAGGACTTGCATTTGCCTGAATAATTTCTATGGTATCCCTTGATTTACAACCATTTAAATCGATCACTTCAACCCAGTAAATCCCTTCTGAATTTACATTTATAGTTTGACCGGTGTTCGCTGTGCTCCATAAATAATCAATAAATCCGGTACCGGCATCCAGCTGCATAGCCACTAAATCGCAAGTTGTTGTATCATTGCCTAGGTTCAATGATTGGTTGCTAGTTTCAACCTGTATTAGAAGGGTATCAGAAACAATTCCGCAGCTTGCATATTGGAATGATATTAAGGTGTCAACCCCTGCCTGGGAGGGAGAGATGGTTATAGCAGAGTCTATTGCAGATACAATGCTTGAACTTCCATTCAGTATCCAGGAGATACTGTCTCCTCCCAGACCACAATTGTTTTTTATATAATAAGTGGAAACATCACAAATAACCGAATCTCCCTGAATTTTTGCAGCTTTTTTAGGAGCAAGGTAGTCTGTTAAGAAAGTGGGGAGGCCAAATTTAGGCGGTGCCCCTAAATAGACCCCATTATCAACGAACCCACAAGCAATTCCTGATGCATTAGGGTTTTGTATTACACCTATGGTTTGGCTGTTGGACGTTGTGCAATAAATTTTACCATCAGGTCCTAGTTGAAGAGAACCACCGATATTTCCTGAATTGGCAACGAGATATTCTGACGCAATTATTGCCGCTGTACTATTCAGGCTCACATCATGTTGTAAAAGCTGCAGAGGCACACAAGACGAATATAATTTGTTTCCATCAATTGAAAAGGCAACACCATAAGCAGACCCAGTATTAGTAATATACTTTATGTTTGAAATTTCCCCTGTGGAAGTGTTAAAATCACCTATATGGGTTCTAAAATCACGACCCGTGACAGCAATCCTTCTGCCATCAGGAGAGATTGCTATACCACCTTGACTTGCTACTCCTCCTCCTGGATTGGCTAAATCCCCCACCGTATCCCCCACTGAGCTAATCACCGGAATTGAATCCACCCCATTGCACGTAAGCAAATAAGCATAATACTCATTCGTGCCAAATTTATGAGTGACTACCCATGCATCGGTCCCATTGGCATGGCGAACAGCAGCTAACATCTCGCATGTTCGGACATAAAGCAGGTTGTTTTTACTTACAACAGCTCCAAGGCCTCCATTTAAACTCATATCTACTACACTATAGGCATGAGCACCGGGTACTGGACCTACCCACCACGTGAAG
>DTSC01000051.1 GCA_012965625.1 Flavobacteriales bacterium
ATATGGAAATACAGGGGTCAGATCTTGCGTAAAGATCCGGAAATGAATCTTGAAGTGCACATTCGTGAAGTAAAAGATAAGAACAGCAGCATTACCATCATTGCAGATGCCAGTCTCTGGAAAGGTACACTGAGAATTTATGAAGTTACGGACATGGCAATAATAATCTCATAAGTTTATACATTATGACAAACGTTACAGCAGAAATCAAGCAAAGCAACGGCATTACAATGGTTGCCAAAAAGGTAAGCGCCAAATGGTTTGGAGATAAAAACGTTTTATCTTTTGATGCAAAGGGAATAAAAAAAGTACTCAGTAATGTTGGCCAATCTTGCTTCATCGTAAGGGATCCAAATGGACTGATCGGAGTCGCAGATCGGCTGGGAACAGATGACCCCTCAAAGCTAACAAGCATGGAGCTGCTGGCTACGGTACCGGCATTTCTTCCAAGTCAGCTTGGTGATCCGGAGTTCAGGAAAACCTACGGACTGCAATACAATTACATGACTGGGGCTATGGCAAATGGTATCGGTTCAGCCGAACTCGTTATTGCTATGTCAAAGGCGGGGATGTTAAGCTCCTTCGGTGCAGCAGGGATGGTGCTTTCCAGGGTTGAAAAGGAGATCAATGCCATTCAAAAAGCGCTTGGAGATAAGCCGTTTGCAGTGAACCTGATCCATAGTCCGAGTGAAGAAGCATTAGAGCGTGAAGCCACGGACTTATTCCTGGAAAAGGGTATAACCATTGTGGAGGCCTCTGCCTTTATGGATCTCACACCACACATAGTCCGTTACAGGGCCTCTGGATTGTCACAGGATGCTGATGGTAAAGTGGTTATCAAAAACAGGGTCATTGCAAAAATTTCTCGCTCCGAACTGGCAGAGAAGTTCATGAAACCGGCACCGGACCCACTATTGGATCAGCTTGTGGCAGAAGGTAAGATTAGCAAGGATGAAGCTGAATGTGCAAGAAAGATCCCCATGGCTGATGACATTACTGTTGAAGCTGATTCGGGTGGGCATACAGATCGTCGTTCATTGGTATGTCTTTTGCCGGCCATCATTGCCTTAAGGGATGAACTTCAGTCCAAATTTCAGTTCCCAAAAGAGGTAAGGATAGGAGCTGCAGGAGGATTGGGCACTCCAAAATCTATCTTTGCTGCTTTTATGATGGGAGCAGCCTATGTAGTTACAGGGTCAGTAAACCAGGCATGTCTGGAATCGGGCTCTTCCGACTCCGTACGTAAGGTCCTTTCTGAAGTGGATATGGTAGATGTAATGATGGCACCAGCCGCAGATATGTTTGAGATGGGCGTGAAACTTCAGGTAGTGAAAAAGGGATCTTTGTTTGGATTAAGAGCACAGAAGTTATATGACATTTATGAAGCCTATAATGGTATGGATGAAATACCTGAAAAGGAGCGGGGGAGTCTGGAAAAAACATTGTTTAAAGACACACTGGATAACATCTGGAAAAACTGCGTGGATTTTTTCAATGAGCGGGATCCTGATCAAATTAAACGGGCAGAAGACAATCCCAAGCGCAAGATGGCACTGGTATTCCGCTGGTACCTTGGCTTGTCTTCAGCATGGGCAAATTCCGGTGAAAAGGGGCGGGAGTTAGATTACCAGATATGGTGCGGACCGGCAATGGGTGCTTTCAACAAATGGACCAAAGGATCATCACTTGAAAACTGGGAAAACAGGAAGGCGGCAGAAGTAGCAAATCACCTGCTAACAGGTGCCGCACATCTCTTCAGGATTCAAAGCCTGGAAATGAGTGGTATCAGGATGCACTCTGATTATAAACATTGGGAAATTGCATAAAAATGGACGATGAATACATCCTCCTGCAAAAGAAACAGGATGATATTGTTGTCGATATTGGCCAGCTGGATGAGGAAGAGCTGCATCGGTATAATCGCTACATTGATTCAAATAAAAAGGCAGAGTTCCTGGCTGGCAGATGTTTCCTGAAACAGGAGCTGTCAAAAATGGTGCAGATGCCACCACATGATATACGGATCTCTCTTTCAGCCAATGGAAAGCCATACCATACAGGGTCTAGATTGGCATCTCCTCATTTTAACTTGTCGCATAGCAATGGTGTGCTTGTGATAGCATTTTCGAAATTCCCTATAGGAGTTGATATAGCATTCCAAAGCGATGTATCCATAGAGTCCCTTCAGCCATTTCTCAGCGACAAGGAGCTGTCCGTTCTGAATGATCAAACAGAAACAGAACAAAAAGAAAGCCTGATCCATTTGTTCACGATGAAAGAGGCTTTTATTAAAGCAACAGATAAGGTATGGGGTTTAGACCTTATCTCTTTTAACTGGAACCAGGACGGCTGGCAGCTCTGGCAACCAGTAGAAAACTGTTCATTTAAGATACACAAAACCAAAGAACATTTCATCTCTATCTGCCTTCTAAAAAATGAATAACCCTTTGCCAAAATATAAACCAGTCGGCAAATATTCCATTATTCAATAAGCATCAGTCTATCAAGATTAATTAGGATCAGGAAAAAGTTTTCCTCAATTAATCAATTGTATATCTATCTTTGCCACGCAAATCACGAATTAAGACGGGAATGGATGCATACATATTAGAGTACAGGCCAATGCTCTTGTCAATTGCGATAAACCTTCTCGGTAATATCAAGGATGCTGAAGATATGGTGCAGGATACTTTTGTGAAGTGGTTTGAAAGAGATACCACGCATGTGGTACAATCCAAGGGATATTTGATCACTACGTTAAAGAATGCTTGCTCAAACTTTTCCAGAAGCGGAAAAAGACAAGATGAGTTTAAAGAAGATCTGATCATTGAGGAGAAGAAAACCGGATTTTTCCCATCAGACTGGTTTGACTTTGACTTGGAAAATGATTTAGCCAAATCGTATGCGACCCTTAGTAAGAGGCTCAATATCTCTGAGAAGTCCGTATATATATTACGAGAGGTATTTAATCTGGATTACCAGGAGATTTCATCGATGCTGGACAAAAAGGCGGAGAACTGCCGTAAGATACTCGATCGCGCAAAAGAACGTCTGACAGAACAGAAAGAACGCTTCCAAATTGAGGCCAACAAACACGCTGCCTCATTTGAATTATTCCGTGAAGCCTGCAAAACAGGTAAGCTATCCGAGTATATCTCAAACCTCAAAGATGAGGTTTTGGAGAAGGTCCGCTGATTACAATAATATCAAGAGCCTGTCCATTAAAAAAGACCGAAAAACACTGAAATTTTTCGGCCCCATTTGAGCGGTCCGGACGGGACTACAACCTTCTTTTCCTGGCTTTCCTAAACTTTGCTGTTTCCTGATTAAATCCCTGATTACTGAATGGTGTCGTTGGAAAGCCAGGAATAGACAAACCAGTTACAGAACTAATATTAGCAGTAAGTACAGAACTATCTATTACATTATCATATCCAAAATCTATTAATGCCTGTTCAAAGGCAGTGTCAGGAATAGCTGTTGTCTGCCCAAAGACAATGTAGGGGAGTAGGAATAATAGGAGTATTAGTTTTTTCATAGCTTTAGGTTTAGGAATACCACTAATATACAAAAACCCTGTTTGGGGAGAGTTTAAAAAAGTGTACAAAATCGGACAGGGTAAATAGTCAATCAATCCCTAAGACAACGAACAGAAAAACCGTACTCCTTGTAATTGGTGCCCCTGTAGACATTGCTGTAATTGTAATACAGGGCCCGGTACCAGGCATTGGTCGTATTGGACTGTGTAGAACTCCACCAGTACCCGTTATCTCCAATGTTGGTATAATTTCCATTGTTGGAGCGGTTACCACCCGGAAGGCCTGAAAACCCACTTTCATTAGTCGCAGCGGTATTTGGATCATTCCATAAGCCAGTACCAGCTTGTATGGTTCCGACGGTTTTCATCTTGCCTCCTGCAACAATACCGCCCCCCAAATAGTCTATTAGTGTAGTCCATTCAGCATCTGTTGGCACGTGCCATCCTGTTGGACATAAACCTGAAGCATTATCAACGGCGTACCAATTATACATTTTACCATAAGAGTTCTCATATAGGCTGTCATTACTATAATGACACCACGCATCTGTGGTTAAATTAAACCATTGGGCAGAATCTGTCACATTTGGGATAGTATCGCCATTGGCATACTTAGTGGTGCGCAGGTTCTCTTGCATCCATTCCTGTCCGTTACCTAAAACAATAGAAGTATAGATATTTCCATCAATATCTGTTACTCCACTTCCAGGATTAGTTACAATTCCTCCTCCAGTAGTTGTAAAACTCACCTCATTGCCATACGCAGTGCCTGCACTGTTGATGGCATATGAACGAACATAGTAGGAGGTGTTGGCTGTTAAACCTGAAAGGTTACTGCTAAAGCTGCCTGTACCACTACCATCATTGGTTGTACTGTCTGCCGTAGTTGGGTTTGTTGATGTGCCATAACATACCCCTCTTTGGGTAATTGGTGCTCCACCATCACTTGTTATGTCTCCACCACTTACTGCTGAAGTTGAAGTGATACTCCCAATCGACAAGGTGGTTAAGCCGGCTAAGTTGCCAGAGTTGCCCACAGTATAGGTTATACTATCTATAGTTGAGAGAGGTATCTGAAGCACAGTGCCGTTGGACTGGTAAATATTCATTGTGGTTTGAGTAAATCCCATAATACTTGCCAGAACAAAAAGGGTAGTAAATATATTTTTCATTGCTTTATGTGCTTAATTATTCTCCCGCCATTATAATTGTTTTAGTAACAACCAAATTTGAAGAAGTAATGCGACAGAAATAAGTGCCATCAGCATAATTGGAGGCGTTCCAACCCAAACTGTTTTCACCTTTTTCTTGGTCGCCTTGAAAAATCGTATGAAGCAGCTTTCCATCTATGCTAAGCCATTCAATTCGTACAGGACTGTCACTGGCTAGGTTATATTGAATATTTACATCTCCGCTGTTTGGATTGGGATATATATTTACAGCTAACTTTCTTGTATTGGCAATTAACTCTTCCACGTCAACAGAAGATTCACTGTATGTATAATGAGCAATCGTACTTACATTCCAAGAAAGGGTGGTTGCGTTTAACAGAAAAACATTCATCACATCATTTGTAAATGTAATCTTGTCTATATCTTCTAAATTATATCCAGCCTGTGTGCCATTAGTAAAGTTGAAATAAACGCTTTGAGCGTGTGTACCCGTTAAGAGCATTAAGATGGCAGCAAATGTTATTAGAAATTGTTTCATAGCATTAAGATTACCTAAATATACGAAAAATATAGAATAATGGTTTCGGAGGGGATTGAGTATAAAAAAGGGGGAGAAAAAATGAAAAAGTGTCCCCTGTAGTGTCCCCTAAAAAAGAAAACCCCCTGTAATTAATGAACTACAGAGGGTTATGTTCTTACTTGGCGGTCCGGACGGGACTCGAACCCGCGACCTCCTGCGTGACAGGCAGGCATTCTA
>DTSC01000052.1:0-1381 GCA_012965625.1 Flavobacteriales bacterium
GCTGCTATCCATCCAGGACAAAACCATGAACGAGCAGAAAACCATATTAGAAACCACCCTGGCCGAGTGGAAAGGTGATACCGAGCAGGTGGATGATATCCTGGTGATGGGGGTTAGGTTTTAGGCTACTTATTCTACAAACGTCGCACGGTCTTTGTCAATCTTATTATTTAACATCCACGAGCCGTATGCCTGTATCATCATGCATAGGATCTGTGAATACACCACCATTTTTTGCGAACTAGCCTGGATGCCTATCCCTTCAGGCGTCCTTCCACTGGGCCCAAACAGCATAATAAGGATGTAGCAGCCCAAAACCAAGGCATACATGAGGTATACATAAGCATAAAAATTAGGATAAACAGGGTTTTTATAGATCGCGATGCTATATAAGATCACTGCCACGAAAAATGAATTAAATGCAATCTGCACGAATACAAGATGCATTGGCAATAGAAGATCTGCCGGTGTAAAAGCAATGCCTATATATCCGATTCCGGTGATAAAGCCCATAATGGAACCATACACACTCAGCTTTCTGCAAAGTTGGGTATTTGAAAAAAAATATGGCGTAGTGATATAATAGAAAATAGTAGCCAATCCGATAAGGGTAACCATCGTCATGAAGATCAGCATAGAGGTAAAATTTGATGTACCCAAAAAGTTATGCGTCCTGCCCAAGTCACTAAAGTAATTTTTGAAAAAATCATAACCTACGCTATAGTGGTCTGTTACAATACCTCCCGGATAAACAGACATACAATAAACCGTTAAGATCAAGAAGAGCAGTGCAGAAAAAACCCCGAATATGTAAACCCTTTTTCTCAGCAGCATAGTTGGGCGTAAACTAAGTTATCAAAATGAAAAATCGATTAGTCAGATAATAGTGGAAGGTTCAAATAGAAAAAACAAGTGGCTCAATCAGCATTATAAGTTATCACATAAACATCCTCATCATCTTTTTTCATGAGGTATTTCTCACGGGCAAATCTCTCTAGTTTTTCAGGATTGTTCATCAAATCGTCCATGGTTTTCTGATTTTTTTCAATCTCCTCTTTGAAATACAATTTATCTTGTTGCATCTGGCTTAGTTTACTGCGTTGGGAAAATTGCATAAACACATCGTTCCTGTCAAAGAACATCATCCAAACCAGAAATGCCAAAACAGTGAGAACGTATTTGTTCTTCAGATAAGAAAACAGGTTTTTCAAGTACTTTTTCATTGATGCATATTTATGCAGTTTAAAAATACATGAATTACATTGGCCCAGGCCAAAGCAGGCCAAGAGTTTTGAACACCGTCTTGTTTATTCAGCTAAGAATGGATACCGGTAATCCTTTGCAGAAACAAAAGTCTCCTTAATGGTTCTTGGCGACACCC
>DTSC01000052.1:1391-17889 GCA_012965625.1 Flavobacteriales bacterium
TGGAGCCAGCTTTATCATTGGTGCCGGAACCCCTTGCACCACCAAATGGTTGCTGGCCAACGACTGCTCCTGATGGTTTATCATTGATGTAAAAGTTTCCTGCAGCATTATTTAACCTCTTGGTTGCCAGTTCAATGGCATAACGATCCTGCGCTACAATTGCGCCTGTTAAAGCATAAATAGATGTTGAGTCAACGATTGCCAGGGTTTCTTCAAACTTATTCTCATCATACACATAAATTGTTATTACCGGACCAAAAAGCTCTTCACACATGGTAATATACTTTGGATCTTTAGTGACAATCACTGTTGGCTCAATAAAATAACCTTGTGATTTATCACATGTTCCACCAACAATAATTTCTGCATTCCCATCTGATTTTGCATTCTCAATATAGCTGGCAATATTGTCGAAAGAGGCTTCGTCAATGACTGCATTGACAAAATTGCCAAAGTCCTCAACATCACCCATCTTAAAGGAGTTCACGTCCTCAAGGAGATATCCTTTAACCTCCTCCCAAAGATTTGAGGGTATATAAGCCCTTGAAGCAGCTGAACACTTTTGCCCTTGGTATTCAAATGCTCCTCTGGAGATAGCCGTAGCCAATGCTTTTGCATCCGCAGATTTGTGAGCCATAATAAAGTCTTTGCCACCAGTTTCACCGACTATTCTCGGATAGGTCTTGTATTTATGGATGTTTGTGCCAACTACTTTCCAGATATCCTGAAAAACTCCGGTAGAACCTGTGAAATGGAAACCGGCAAAATCAGGATGATTGAAGATGACCTCACCAGCAACAGGGCCAGACACATAAACTAAGTTAATCACACCATCCGGCACTCCAGCTTCTTTAAACAATTTCATCAGCACCCTGGCTGAATAGATCTGGGTCTTTGATGGTTTCCAAACAACAGTATTCCCCATCATAGCAGGGGCAGTAGGTAAATTGCCGGCAATGGAAGTAAAGTTGAAAGGGGTAAGGGCAAACACAAAGCCTTCCAGAGGCCGCTGCTCCACCCTATTCCACACCCCAGGACCAGACTGAGGCTGCTGCTTGTAGATATCTGTCATGTACTGTACATTGAACTTTAAAAAGTCGATCAGCTCGCACGTGGCATCTATCTCTGCCTGATAGGCATTTTTAGATTGCCCCAGCATGGTAGCAGCATTCATTTCCGCCCTATATGGGCCCGCCAAGAGTTCGGCTGCTTTCAAAAAGATAGAGGCCCTGTGCTCCCACGAAAGATTTGTCCATTGCTCCTTTGCTGCCATTGCAGCTTCAATGGCCTTTTCAACATGGCTCTTATCCCCCTGATGATAGTGCCCCAGGATATGCTGATGGTCATGAGGAGGAGAAATAGAAACCAGCTTGCCACTCTTCACTTCTTCATCTCCAATATACATTGGGATCTCAAGTTCCTTGCCTTTAAGCTCCTTGAGCATTGCTTTTAGCTCTTCTCTTTCTTCGCTCTCCGGTGCATAAGATTTTACCGGTTCATTAACCGGTTCAGGCACATTATAAAACCCTTTTGGCATATTATTATAATTTAATTTTGTTCATACTCTATTTGCTTTCCTGGAACAATATTATCAATCTTATCAACAATCCATTTTCGAAGGCATAAAACTACATCAAGTTTATTAAATTTTGAGTTTTAATTGTGATTTATTAATAACGAATTGGGCCAACAAAATGCAGGCTTTTGATTATTCGCAGAATTTACAAGAATTTAAGAAGCCTTTCATCTTTATCAAGAATCCCAAGGAGGCAGTAGCATTGAAAACAGCAATGTTAATTTAATAAGTGGTTGACCACCATGGAAAATTCAGGAATATTAACATAAAACTGATTGCCTGTCATTATCCTTTCCATCAAATAGGTACCTTTCATTTTCCCAATTTCAGTGGAGAGATCACATGTTGAAGAGTAGCAATGGTTCTCACCAGGCTTAAGAATTGGCTGTTCACCAACAACTCCTTTCCCCTCTACTTCTCGCAACATGCCATTGGCATCATATATCCACCAATGACGACGTAATAATTTGACCGCTTGATCACTGCAATTTTCAATATCAACCCTATATGAAAACAAGTAAAGGGATTTCTTTGGATAAGAATAGCTGGGTTGATAAGCCGTTTCAACTGAGATCTTAATTCCTTCTGTAACCTCTGTAACCATACTTGTTTTATAGAATAAAAATAATCGTTAGTACAATAATAATGAAAATCTCAATACCTTGAGCTAAACTTTTTTACAGCAATTAAACTATTATAATTTTGGCTTGGCGAAGTATTATAAACGAAAATGGAATATTCATTTTCAGTATCATAATGACTGCCTTCAATCAATGGTGCCTCACCAATTTTTTTTTCATCTTCCAGATATACATATTCATACTCGTAATAACCCTGCTTTAAATACAAAACGTTTTCATATGCAAATTTCTTATAATTATACTTCATTCGAGATTCTATACCGAAGCCCCAATTTGTAAGTCCGCCAAGGATGTATATGTTCCCATTGATCATAGGAGCTTCATAAGGCAAGGTAAAATGTACATATGCGTAATCAGCATCAACTTCACTGTTATCACCCTCATCATTCTTTATAAAAAACCTTCCGTTTATATCACTATGTGAGGTATATCGTAAAAAATATCTTAATTTATCAGGATACAGATGTACATTGTTGCCAAGTGAATCAAACTCATACTTCTCTATAAATTCTGTTTGAAACCTAAAGCTCTTAAAATCAAAATTCCTGAATTCATTACCCCCATTAAAAACATTGTCTTCATCATAATCATATATTAATTCATTATCTCTTACAAACACAGGATTTAATCCAGAAATAGCATTGTCCCACCTTCCATTCTGACGGATTACGACATATAGGTCGCCATAAGGATTCATGACTGAATAGCCCTCATGGTTAATAACAAAATCAACCTCCTGCTTATAGTTATTATCGCTAATCAATGTAGCTTTCCTAACTGAAGGAATTACAGTAACCTTGGATTCTACTACCATAAAACGCTTAGTTAATATTGGAACATCAGGTTTACCCTCCTCAAAAACTTTTAGAATATAATTTCCGGAGATCATGATTCCCATGTCTTCATTAGGAATAATTAGATTGTAATGAATATAGGATTGAATGGTGTTAAAGGAATGAGAGTAATCTAAAATTTCATTTTCGAAAAAACCATTAATAAAATCAGAGGGTATTAATTCCGAATCTTCCCATTTTGAATTACAATGAATAATTGTATAGCTATAGTTTGCTATCTTATCATCAAAATCATCAAATGACAATTTGATTTTTTCGCTTGTGTTCAACTCAATGATTGGTTCTGCCAAAGGCCATCCCTCTTTATGCAGCTGGACTGTCTTAATTTCTTCCTTATACACATAATCTTCATATCTCAAAAACTGCTTAATAAAATAATCATCTACTCCATCTTCAGTATCTATATTTGAGGTATCTGCTTCAGCAACAAGTTCTTTAGACTGAATCACTTGTTTTTTAACCGAGCAGCTACAAAGACACAATACCAATAAACACAGCATTGCAAAAACAAGCAATTGCAAACTGTTGGCACGCCTATCTTGTAAACGGTAAATCATCTGGCAAATATATGGGATAATGGTTTGTAATACTGTAGATTTCAATCACTTCAACGAAAAAAGTTCATTAAAGAACAAAAAACTTAAAAAATTTATAGTTTTGTGCCATAATTACAAGGAAGGCTATTTATCTAGCCCAGACATATGGGATCGATTGTTAAAATCAGGAAGGGGTTGAATATTTGCCTGAAAGGTGAGGCTGAAAAAGTATATGCAGAGATACCTCAATCAGAGACAATTGTAATAAAACCAACAGATTTTGTAGGAGTAAAACCAAAACTTTTAACTAAAGTTGGTGATGAGGTAAAGGCTGGTTCAGCATTATTTTGCGATAAAGAGAATCCAAAGATCCTATTTACTTCACCTGTAAGTGGAGAGGTAATTGAAATAAACAGGGGAGAAAAGCGAAAAATCCTGGAGGTTAAGATTTTAGCTGACAAAGAAATTGCTTATGAACCTTTTGAGAGAGGAGATCCCAATGATTTATCTCGAGAAGAGATTATTGAATTATTGCTAAAAAGTGGCATATGGCCATTAATACGCCAGAGACCATTTGAGGTCATTGCTAATCCTGATGATACCCCAAAGGCAATCTTTATATCGGCATTCAATAGCGCTCCTTTAGCAGCTGATAATGACTTTATTCTGCACGGACATGGGGAGGAATTCCAAGTCGGACTAAATGCAATAGCAAAATTGTCAGGGGGAAAGGTTCATTTGAATGTGAATGCAGATTCTACTACTTCTAAAGTCTTTACTAATTCCAAGAATGTACAGATCAACCATATCTCGGGACCACATCCTGCCGGAAATGTAGGAGTTCAGATCCACCATATTGACCCCATCAATAAAGGTGAGGTAGCATGGCATCTAAGTCCCCAAGATGTTCTTATAATTGGGAGATTATTTAATGAAGGCAGATACAATGCATCGAGAGTTATTGCCTTTACAGGTTCAGAGGTAAAAAAAGCCAAATATTTTAAAACTCTTGTTGGTGCGTCTATCAAGCACATGGTTGCTGATAATACCAATGAAGGCAATCTTAGGCATATAAGTGGAAATCCTTTAACAGGCAGCAAGATACCTGATAATGGATATATTGGGTTCTATGACACTCAAGTAACTGTTTTGCCGGAAGGAGACAAGATGGAGTTTTTGGGATGGCTTGCCCCTGGATTTCATAAGTTCAGCATGTCCAGAACGTTTTTATCTTGGCTAATACCTGGGAAAAAATATGGCCTTAACACCAATTTAAATGGTGAGTCAAGAGCTTATGTAGTAACTGGAGAATACGAAAAAGTGATGCCCATGGATATTTACCCTGTTCATTTAATTAAATCCATTATGATAGGAGATATTGAACGGATGGAAAACCTGGGTATCTATGAAGTGGCTGAAGAGGATTTTGCACTTTGTGAATTTGTATGCACATCAAAGATCAATGTTCAACCTATAATTAGGGAAGGCCTTGACATGGTTAAAGCCGAGTGTTAAAGAAGAAAAGTTTTGAAATTTTTAGAAAACATATTAGAAAAAGCAAAGCCACATTTTGAGGAAGGTGGAAAGCTAAAAAAACTGTTTCCGGTTTATGATGCATTTGCCACCTTTTTATTTGTGCCTGATCATGTAACACGCAAAGGCACGCATATCCGTGATGGCATTGACCTTAAAAGGACTATGATCACCGTTGTGCTGGCATTGGTTCCCTGCTTGCTTTTTGGCATATGGAACACTGGCCACCAGCACTTTCTTGCTTTGGGACAGTTCACTGGCCTGGAAGATGGGTTCTGGGATAAGGTGGTCTTTGGTACCATAAAGGTATTACCTATAGTAATGGTATCCTATATGGTTGGCCTCGGCGTAGAATTTATAGGAGTCACCATAAAAAAAGAGCAGGTTAACGAAGGGTACCTGGTATCAGGTATGCTGATACCCCTGGTAATGCCGGTTGACATTCCGTTATGGATGGTTGGGGTGGCTACGGTATTTGCAGTGGTCATTGGAAAGGAAGTATTTGGCGGTACTGGAATGAACATCCTGAACCCTGCACTTACTGCTCGGGCATTTTTGTTCTTTGCCTACCCAACTAAAATGTCTGGTGATGTGGTATGGGTTAACACCAGCCTTGAAGAGGGTGAAGTAGTAGCAGACGGCTATTCCGGTGCTACTCCGCTGGCACAAGCCATTGACAATGGAGACAGGATCACCTCTGTAACAGGAGAACCACTGAGTATGATGGATATGTTTTTTGGTTTTATGCCTGGCTCTATTGGTGAGACCTCAGCGTTGGCATGCCTAATAGGCGCTTTTATATTACTTTTTTCGGGTATAGGAAGCTGGAGGATCATGCTATCCGTATTTGTTGGAGGATATTTAATGGCTTGGATATTCAACACGTTTGCAGTGAACCCATTTATGGAGGTGCCTCCATTAACCCAATTGGTAATGGGAGGATTTATTTTTGGAGCTGTTTACATGGCAACAGATCCGGTTACAGCAGCCCAAACCAATAAAGGCAAGTACATCTATGGATTTTTTATCGGATTTCTTGCGATCATGATACGGGTGTTCAACCCTGCTTATCCTGAGGGGATGATGCTGGCAATCCTTTTCATGAATGTAATGGCTCCACTTATTGATCATTATGTGGTTGGGGCCAATATTAATCGAAGGCTGAAAAGGCTGAAAGCTGCTTAATGAACGATGAATAAAGAAGGGAATGTATACACTTTTGGATTTGCCATTGTAATGGTGATTGTGGTTGCTACCCTGTTATCCATTGCTGCTATAAGCCTTAAACCCATGCAAAAAAAGAATGAGCAGCAGGAAAAAATGCAGGCAGTGCTGAAAACCATAGGGGTGAACTGTACCAGGGAAGAAGCAGAACTGCAATTCAATGATTTTGTAAAAAAACGGCTTATACTCGATTTCGAGGCTGTGGTAAAATCAGAGGAATCAGGAGAGATCGACCCGTTGAACAAGCAGGATGCCTTTAACATTGACATTATAAAAGAATTCAAGAATTCTGCACTTGGACCAGAGGGAAGAAATTATCCCCTTTATGTTTGTGAAAAGGATGGAAGCAACTATTATGTGATCCCAATGGTAGGTAAGGGACTTTGGGGTCCAATCTGGGGTTTTGTTGCTATTGGGGATGATATGAATACAGTATTTGGAGCCAGCTTTGACCATAAAACGGAAACGCCTGGTTTAGGTGCTGAAATAAGGTATGAGCCTTTTCAAAGTCAGTTCCCTGGAGAAAAGATATTTGATAATAATGGTAAATTTGTTTCCATCAAGGTAATTAAGGGCGGTGCGGAAGAGTACAATGTCCATGGTGTTGATGCAATTACCGGCGGAACCATAACAAGTAATGGGGTTACAGAAATGATCGAAAGAACATTAAAGGTTTATGCCCCCTATTTAAGAAAATCCAACTAGCCCTGATAATGGCAACTAAAGAATTAACAGACCAGTCAGTAGTAGAGACAAAAGAAAAGAAAAAGGAGCCACTGTTCTCTAAAAAGAACAGAAAGATTATAGCAGATCCTATGGATGACCAGAACCCCATTACTGTTCAGGTATTGGGTATATGTTCTGCTTTGGCCATAACCGTACAGGTTGAGCAGGCAGTAGTAATGGCATTGTCTGTTATGGTTGTTATGGCTTGTGGAAATGTGATAATTTCTTTGTTGCGAAATGCGGTTCCTAATAGGATAAGGATCATTGTTCAACTAGTGATAGTAGCCTCTCTGGTAATATTGGTGGACCAGGTACTTAAAGCCATCGCATATGATGTAAGTAAAGCATTGTCGGTCTTTGTTGGACTTATCATTACTAATTGCATCATTATGGGTAGGCTGGAAGCTTTTGCATTAGGGAACAAACCATGGCCTTCCTTTTTAGATGGAATTGGCAATGCTGCTGCATATGGTGTAATATTAATAATTGTTGCTGTTTTCAGGGAATTATTTGGTTCTGGCAAGCTGTATGGGTACCAGGTTGTTCCTCAGGCATTTTATGATGCTGGTTATGAAAACAATGGCCTGATGATTTTGCCCCCTATGGCATTAATCCTCGTTGGGCTAATAATATGGGTGCAAAGAAGCAGAAATACTAAACTAATAGAAGAAAACTAATGCTGGAACTCGTTAACATATTTGTAAAGGGGATATTCATTGAGAATATGATATTTGCCTATTTCCTGGGCATGTGTTCCTATCTGGCTGTTTCTAAAACTGTTAAAACAGGGGTGGGCCTAGGTTTTGCAGTGATATTTGTTTTAGGTATTACAGTACCCATCAACTACCTGCTTGAAAATTACGTATTGAAAGAAGGAGCACTTACATGGGTATCTCAAGATTTTGAAACAATTGATTTAAGTTTTCTGGGTTTTATTATGTTCATTGCGATTATTGCAGCCATGGTACAGCTGGTAGAGATGATAGTGGAAAAATTTTCACCAGCACTCTATGGGGCTTTAGGGATTTTCCTGCCGCTTATTGCAGTTAATTGCTCTATTCTTGGAGGTGCCCTATTCATGCAGGAAAGACAATATTCTTCTATAGCGGAGGCCAGTGTGTTTGGGCTGGGTTCTGGCGTTGGTTGGTTCATGGCTATTGTTGCTATTGCAGCCATTAGGGAAAAGATCCGCTACTCCCATGTTCCTGCCCCACTGAGAGGCTTGGGTATAACCTTTATCATTACTGGTTTAATGGGATTAGGATTCATGAGCTTTATGGGAATTGAATTATAACTTGGTATGCCGATGATACTTCTATCAACAACATCCATTACGATTATTGCCAGCATCATAGTATTTATGGTGTTCCTGTTACTGCTCCTAACATTAATCTTATTTGCAAAATCAAAACTTACCAGTTCTGGGTTGGTTAGCATAAAGATAAATGGAGAAAAGACCATTGAGGTCAATGCGGGAGACTCGATTCTTACTACCCTGGGAAATGAAAAAATATTTTTGCCCTCGGCATGTGGAGGTGGAGGAACTTGCTCTATGTGCAAATGCCAGGTTACTAAGGGAGGCGGTGAAATATTGCCTACGGAAGAACCCTATTTTTCTAGAAAAGAAGTCCAGGAAAAATGGAGACTTGGCTGCCAGGTAAAGGTAAAGGAAGACATGGATATCCAGATTCCTGAAGAAATTTTTGGCATTAAAAAATGGGAATGTGAGGTGGTTTCAAATTATAACGTTGCCTCATTTATCAAAGAGTTAATAGTTAGATTACCCGAGGGAGAGATTCTGGATTTTAAGGCTGGTGGATACATCCAAATTGATGTGCCTGAAACAGAAGTTGATTTTAAAAATATAGATATTACCTCACACCCTGATCTGGGAAGAGACCCCATGGATTTTAAGACCGAGTGGGATAAGTTCAAGCTATGGGGCCTGAAAATGAAAAATGACGATCCTTTGTTCAGAGCTTATTCCATGGCCAACCATCCGGCTGAAGGAAATATCGTAATGCTGAACATCAGGGTGGCCACCCCTCCATTTGATCCGAAAAAAGGAGGATGGATGGATTTGAACCCAGGTGTTTGTTCTTCCTATACATTTGGATTAAAACCAGGTGATAAAATAACCATTTCGGGCCCTTATGGGGAGTTCTATATCAAGGACTCCGAGGCTGAAATGATCTATATAGGAGGTGGGGCAGGAATGGCCCCAATGCGTTCCCATCTGTTTCATTTGTTCCATACCCTGAAAACAGGCAGAAAAGTTACCTATTGGTATGGTGGCCGCTCCAAAAGAGAGCTCTTTTACCTGGATCACTTCAAAAATATTGAAAAAGAATTCCCAAATTTTAAGTTTTATATTGTGCTTTCTGAACCGCTCCCTGAAGACAATTGGGTGGATAAAAAAGACATGGATGATCCTGAAGGAGATGGGTTTACTGGGTTTGTGCACCAGGCAGTAATCGATCAATACCTGAATGACCACGAGGCTCCTGAAGACATTGAGTTTTACTTTTGCGGCCCCCCTTTGATGAACAAAGCGGTATTGAAACTATGTGATGAATGGGGCGTTCCAGATGAACATGTGTCGTTTGACGATTTTGGAGGTTAATTGAAACCCTATACTCTTTTTATCTGTCTTGTTTCATTGCTTTCCTGTAGCCATCAGGCCAGTAAACAGGAAATTATTGGCCAAGCACAGGGCACTACCTACCATATAAAACTTTATTCCCAGGATAACATCAATTATAGCACCGCTATAGATTCCATTCTAAGGGCCATTGATCAATCTCTTTCATTATACATTAACAACTCGACAATTTTCAGGGTAAATCAAAAAGATACTATTGTAGGTACTGACTCTTACTTCCAGCAGGTTTTTATCAAATCTCAAGAGGTCTATCAATCAACACATGGTGCATTTGACCCAACCATACTGCCTCTTGTAAAAGGATGGGGCTTTGGTAAAGGCAAGACACTTACAATTGATAGCTCAATGGTGGATTCGCTTCTAAAGATGGTTGACTTTAATAAAGTAACCATGGGAATGCCACAGCAATTAGAATTACACCATGTATTAAAAAGGTATTGTGATTCAGCACAGATCGAGATCAACTATTTGCTTCAAAAAAGTGACCCCAACATCCAACTGGACTTCAACGCCATAGCACAAGGATATACAGTAGACATCATAAGAAATTACCTCAATAATGCAGGAGTAGAAAATTATATGATAGAGCTGGGGGGAGAGGTGTTTGCAAGTGGAAATAAGCCCAATAACAATCTCTGGAAGATCGGTATTGACAAACCACTTGATGATCCAGGCAAAAGAGAACTACAGGCCATTGTAGCTCTGGAAAATAAAGCGATGGCAACCTCAGGGAATTACAGGCAATTTTACATTAAGGATGGAGTCAAATATGCCCATACCATAGATCCCAAAACAGGCTATCCGGTAACACATAACTTATTAAGTGCAACCGTACTGGCAAGTGAGTGCGCACTTGCTGATGCTTATGCGACCGCGTTTATGGTAATGGGACTGCAAAAAGCCAAAGTTTTTTTATTGGAAAATCCCAATTTAGGGTTGGATGCCCTATTTATTTATTCAAACGCAGAAGGTAGTTGGGAAACCTATACTACAAATGGGATGAAAGACCTGGTGCAAGATGTCAATTAGTCTCTTCTTCTTTGCACTTATCCCCTGCTGAAGCACCACAAATACCACATGTGCCATCCTCTTTTTGGAGCATGGGGTTATTGCTACTGCAGGTACCGGCAAACTTACCATCTTTTTTAACTAGAATCTTGATAGCAATCCCTGCAAAAGCCAATGCAAGTAATACAATGGATAATAAGACTACCTTCATAAATAAAGATTAAAAATAAACATATCTGATATATTTCAATTAAAGAGGCGATATAGTTCCCCCACCCCATTTTTCTGATATAACTTTTGCCGGATTACCAGCATAAAAGACATTACCATAACCATCCAATATGATCTTGACAGAATCGGCACCATAAATATAACAATCCCCTGTAGTTTTTGTATAAATGGCCGTATAAGTTGTAATAAGTTCAGCACAACGAATCCAATGTTGACCTGATGACCAAATATCTATGCCTCCTGTGTTTCCTTTTAAGTTTAAATCGCCAGAACCATGAACAGCACAAAAAGTATAATTATTATTGATATCAAGAATAATGTCACCATTAGACTGGTTTGAAATATAAAAATGATCAGCTATTATTTTATTGGTACTTGTGATTTTCCCATATCCAACATGTGTTATCTTTTTTAAACCAGCAACTCCAATAAAGGCAGTAACCTCAAGTTCATTATTTCTAGCCCAATTACATTTATTATTGTTTCTTAAAACTAAGGTGTCATTAACCACCTCTGCTATTATCTTATCCATAAGGTTCTCACCGGCCTCTATCTCAACATAGGTTTCCGAGCTTTGGGTAAGGACCACATTTACGTCATTATATATCTCAATATAAATAAAGTCAGGTAGATTTCGTATTTCTTGAACTAAATCTCCATTAGCCTTAAAACAATCATTCTTTGATTTACTACATGCCGCCAGTCCTGCACTAATACATAGAATAACAATATACAAGATTAAATTTTTAGTTCTCATCATTTCAAGCGATACCCTATTCCAAATTCAAAATTCTCTGCTACAGCCCAATGTGTTTTAAAACCTGCAGCTAAAAAAAGTTTCTCATTAACATAAAACCTATTAGTAAGCCGATGATATATCGGCCCATCACTCTTCACATTATTTAGTAAGTAAACTCCCATTTGTACCACGGCACTATACCTGCCAAACACTAATTCATGGGAGAGATGAATGCCCAATTTAATAAAATATGACCTCTTCTCAATCAGTTCTCTTAAGGTATCACGATTATGTACTTCAATATTGGAATCATCATAAAACACATCTAAGCCTAATCCTAATTTTCTCCGATTGTCTACAAACTTTGCCCCTTCAATAAAAATATGGCCCGTAGCATACTTTTTCCCTCCAGCCGGATGTACCTCACGTATTCCAGGAGCTGCACAAACCAAAAAGTGACTGTTTCTAATAGTATTCACCACAGTATCCTTTTTTAAACGGATTTTATAATCCCCTATCTGGTAGTGTAAGCCAATATATATACCAGGGATATTTATGCCGAGATTTGGAACAGCAACTGCTGCATTCGAGAAATGCGAAAAAGAAAACCCGCTTTTTATCCATGATCTTTTTGCAATCTTTAATCGAGCTTCTATTAATACGCTGGCAAACATGTTCACTTTAGACCCGATAGCCGTATTCTTATAATTGTCAGTTCGGTCAAATGGTTTAGATATCAATCCAATACCAGTACCACATCGGTAGTACCATACAAATTTATCACGCTTAATCAATGGCAGATCAAGATAGCCATATAAAGCCGTTCCAGTTCCAAGCTGTTCAGGATTACCGAGATCTAAATGCAGCAATCCAACCCCAGGTGATGGCCTATTAAAACTACCATGCCACCCTTGCTCGCCTGACGTTTGTTTGTCTAAATTAAGATCAAAACCTTTTACCCTATCTCTAACCAGGTGGTTCATGTTTTCACGATGAGATAAAATAAAACCAATATGGTACTTTGCAGAAATAGTATAACCAGGTGTAAATAAGGAAACAGCTTCTTGTGCCATTAACTGGGGCAACATCCCAAAAAAAGATAGTAAAAAAGATATGTGAAGTTTCCAAATCATCAGATAAGCAAAATTATTAAAAATATTGGGTCAGGTGTGATAATTAGGGAGTTCTCTTTTGACTTCATACATTTGCAAGCTATGGAGCAAAAAACAAACATATCAAACCCTGGCAAAGCATTTGAAAGGCTGATTAATATAATGCAGGAATTAAGGGAAAGATGCCCGTGGGATCAAAAACAGACTATGGAATCTTTAAGTCATTTAACAATTGAAGAAACCTATGAGCTTGTAGACTCTATACTGGACAAGGACATGAACAATATCAAGAAAGAGCTTGGGGATTTATTGCTTCACATCGTATTTTATTCTCAAATAGGTTCAGAAACCAATGATTTTGACGTAGTTCATGTAATTAATGGGATTTGTGATAAGCTAATACACAGGCATCCCCATATCTATGGGGATGTTAAAGCCAATACGCCTGAAGAGGTAAAAAAGAACTGGGAAAAACTTAAGATGCTCGAAAGAGACAATACAGATAAAGAAGGCAGAAAATCCATCCTTGAAAGTGTTCCTAAATCTTTGCCAGCTATGGTAAAGGCAACAAGAATTCAGGATAAAGCAAAAGCCATCGGCTTTGACTGGGAAAATAAGGATCAGGTATGGGAAAAGGTATCAGAAGAATTATCTGAACTTAAAAAAGAAATTGATAAAGCAGACAACCAAGAAAAAATTGAGAATGAGTTTGGTGACTTCCTTTTCTCCTTAATAAACTACTGCAGATATATAGAAATTAATCCTGAGAATGCCCTTGAAAGAACCAATAAGAAGTTTATCAGCAGATTCCAGTTCATGGAAAGGGAAGCTGCCAAAAAAGGAACAAACCTGCAAGAGATGACGCTTGCAGACATGGATGCGTACTGGGAGCAAGCAAAGAAACTTGAGTGCTGAAGCCAACTTAATGAGCATTAGGGTAATTGCCAATGCCTTCTTGGCCTCCTTAAAGCATCTTCACCTTTTTTATATAACGAATCTACAGATTGGGTTGCAGTTAGGCCAAATCGAACCGGTCGAGGTTCATTACCTTTGACCAGGCTGTTACAAAGTCTTGAACGAACTGCTCTTTAGAATCCTCGCAACCATAAACTTCAGCAAGAGCACGTAGCTCTGAATTAGAACCAAAGATAAGATCAGCCCGAGTGCCCGTCCACTTGAGATCACCTGTTGTACGATCTCTACCCTCAAACACACCTTCGTCTTCTGAAGTCGCTTTCCAAGTTGTTCCTAAATCAAGCAGGTTAACAAAGAAGTCATTGGTGAGCGCTTCCGTATCGTTAGTAAAGACACCGTGATTGGACTTGTCGAAGTTCGTATTAAGAACACGCATGCCGCCAATTAAAACTGTCATCTCAGGTGCAGTAAGTGTCAAAAGTTGTGCCCTGTCAACAAACAACTCTTCAGCAGAAGACGTGTGTTGTGTCTTCAGGTAGTTTCTGAAACCGTCAGCCATTGGCTCTAGTACAGCAAATGATTCTACATCAGTTTGTTCTTGGGAAGCATCCGTACGACCAGGACTAAAAGGTACAGTCATTTCCTGACCTGCATTCTTTGCTGCTTGTTCGATACCTGCACATCCACCTAATACAATTAGGTCTGCTATAGAAACCAACTTGCCGCCTGTTTGAGCACTATTAAATTCTTCTTGAATACCCATTAGAGTTTTTAAAGTATTCGATAGTTCAGCTGGATTGTTTACTTCCCAATATTTCTGTGGTGAAAGCTGAATACGTGCACCGTTGGCACCGCCACGTTTATCTGATCCGCGAAATGTTGATGCCGAAGCCCAAGCGGTAGAAACCAATTGAGACACAGACATTCCTGAAGTAAGGATCTTGTCCTTTAGTAAAGCAATTTCCTGATCATCAATTAATGCATGCGTAACAGCTGGGATAGGGTCTTGCCAGATCAGCTCTTCCTTCGGAACTTCAGGTCCAAGGTAGCGAGCAATTGGCCCCATGTCTCGATGTGTCAGCTTGTACCATGCACGAGCGAAAGCGTCCGCAAACTCTTCCGGATTCTCATGGAAGTGTCTTGAAATTTTCTCGTATGCAGGGTCTTCTCTCAATGAGAGATCTGTTGTTAGCATAATTGGCGTATGACTTTTAGAAGGGTCGTGAGCATCTGGCACTGTTCCTTCACCTGCACCACCCTTTGGTTTCCACTGGTGAGCGCCAGCTGGACTTTTTGTCAGCTCCCATTCATAACTGAATAGATTCTCAAAGAAGTTGTTGCTCCACTTGGTTGGCGTTGAGGACCAAGTTCCTTCAAGGCCACTGGTAATCGTATTGCCTGCATTTCCAGAACCAAAGGTGTTTTTCCAACCTTGGCTTTGCTCTTCAATGCCGGCAGCTGCAGGCTCCCTGCCAACGTACTTGTCCGGATCGGCAGCTCCATGGGTTTTTCCAAATGTGTGACCACCGGCTATAAGTGCAACAGTTTCTTCATCGTTCATGGCCATACGGCCGAAAGTCTCTCTTATATCGTGAGCAGCTGCAATGGGATCAGGGTTTCCGTTTGGACCTTCTGGATTGACATAGATCAATCCCATTTGAACCGCACCAAGCGGATTGTCGAGTTCGCGATCACCTGTATATCTTTTGTCTCCCAACCATTCAGTTTCAGAACCCCAATAGATGTCTTCCTCTGCCTCCCATACATCTTCACGTCCTCCGGCAAAACCAAAGGTCTTGAAGCCCATGGACTCGAGGGCACAATTACCAGCAAGAATCATCAAATCGGCCCACGAAATTTTCTTTCCATATTTCTTTTTGATGGGCCACAATAGCAAACGTGCTTTGTCCAGGTTTCCATTATCAGGCCAGCTGTTGAGTGGGGCAAAGCGATGGGTGCCTGAGCCACCACCACCACGGCCATCGGCTATCCGGTATGTGCCAGCACTGTGCCAAGCCATACGAATAAAGAAGGGGCCATAGTGTCCGAAGTCTGCCGGCCACCATTCCTGCGATGTAGTCATCACATCACAAATGTCTTTCTTAAGGGCCTCCAGGTTGAGACTATTGAACTCCTTTGCATAGTCAAAATCATTGCCCATGGGATCTGATTTGGAAGAATTTTGTCGGAGTATATTCAATTTCAGCTGATTGGGCCACCAATCTCGGTTGGTTGTACCACCTCCAGCATTCTGCTTTTGAGCTCCGCTCATAAACGGGCACTTACTTATATCATTACCATTAATGCTATTATTGTTATCCATAATTTAATTAATTATTCATGATTAAATTTGAGGTTTAGAGGTGTCAAAAATAATGTAAATTATTAAACGGAATGATGAATACATATAATATTTAAAAAAGGGGGAAATTAATGTAGCTAACGCTACAAAAGTCGAAACATTTTAACTGCGTGAGCATAAAAGACTCATTGGACTTCCCTTCTTTTACAGCAACATTAACGGCATGAAGCTTAACCTTTAAACAAGTCAATTTTTTTTCTATCTTTAACGCATGAAAAATACTTACGAATGTAACAAATGCGGAATGTCCGTGAATGCACAATGTGGCAAATGCAATGTTCCCTTAGAAAATGCCAATTTGACTCTTGATAATGGTTCAACTGTACAGATTTCAAGATGTCCATCATGTGAAGGGAAAATAAAGTCTCCTCAATGTTGC
>DTSC01000053.1:0-17337 GCA_012965625.1 Flavobacteriales bacterium
TGGGAGGTTTCTCAGCTAGTGGGAACCTACACTTATGACTCCCTATGTCGTTTAAGATCTGCAAGCGAGGGATTTGGCCTAAATACAAGTACTTGGGAATACGATAGTATTGGCAATCTCATATATAGCACAATCAATGGAGATTTTATGCACTATGAGTACAGCTACTCTTATGATGAAGACAACAGACTAAAAGAAGTGGCTAACTCCTATATGGGCTTCGGAGGAGGAGATACATCTTTTTTAACAATCTATACATATGACAATAGTGGTATGCTTATAGAGCAGGTGAGCTTGAATTATTATCAAACCCCACCTGATTCAACTAGTAAGGTTAATTACACCTATCATCCCGGCAACTTTCCCCTCGATCTAGCTGAAGAGTTGTATTTTGATTGGAATTCTTCTACCAGTTCATGGGATACTGCTTACAAATACATATATACTGATAGCTCTTTCGGGGGCACTTTAAGCAACCCTCACCCTTCAAGAAAGAAAACAAAAACCTTAATTAATTACAACGGATTTACTAATGTCTGGGTTAATGGCAACAAGTTTGTTGAGGTATGGAGAGATATTGACTGGATAAACTGGAAAAAAACAGAGGAAGTATGGTATAACTGGGACATAACTGACAATGCATGGATTCCTAATCATAAAACCAGTTGGGGATGGGGTGATATGGGAGGTTTTGCCCCACCATTGCTATTATCGGATACTAATTTTTATTGGAATAACACAACCAGCTCATGGCAAGGTAATGATATGACTACCTATAACTATGATTGGAGCTCTAGCTTCTTTAATCCTGAGCTATTCAGCACGGTCCATCATTATTTGGTTACCGACACGCTCACAAATAGCAATGTTTGGTGGCCATATAGTACCAGGGCTATATGCGGTACATTTGTATTTACGGACATTGAACAGCCGAAGGCACCTTCACCTTCTGTATCAATATACCCTAATCCAACGAGCTCTTCAATAACCATAGATGACTTAAGGGCTGACGAGCAGATATATATAACAAACAGCTTAGGTCAGCTTGTTCACAGATCTGAGATCAGCTCACAAAGTGTGAGGATCAACTTAAAACAATACGGAGGAGGCTTATATATTGTGAAAATCCTCAATGCTAGTGGAGGCTCATTCACAAGTAAGGTCATTGTTCAATAATAATTATTTTATATAACTTGTTTCATTCTGATTCTGATACAGAAGGTCATTCCAACCAACGAAACAGGCATTTGCGATCACCAAAAGTCATATGGGTATTTCGCCTTTAAAGGTCATTCATCAAAGATTGTTGCTCAAAACAAAGCGTTTACTGCAATCAAGCCGCTATGGAGGAAATTCACAAGTAATTGCTGGAAATTCCTAACGGCAAAGGTGCTATCCCTATGTAGTTTTGTACTCAAAGCATCACAAATGTGATAAACACATTCAAATTGATGTTGCATTATTAACTAAAATGATACGCTATGAAAACAATACTTACAATCTTCGTGACACTAAGCTTTGGTTTTTCCTTTGGCCAAACAACACTAATTCCAGACCCTGTATTTGAACAGAGATTGATCAACCTGGGTTTAGATGCAGGAACACCTGACGGATCAGTGCCAACAGCCAATATAAACACTCTTACTTCTCTGGATGTAAGTAATGATACCATTAAAGACCTGACGGGCATTGAGGACTTTACGGCTTTGGAAAATTTGAACTGTTCACAAAATCGTCTTGATACGTTGGACGTAAGCCAGAATACCGCTTTAATTGATCTTAATTTTAGTGGTCAGTGGTACAATTTCTGTTGGTCCTGGCCAATCATCCCATCTGGTTTTATTAGCCTTGACCTTAGCCAGAATACAGAGCTCAAGCACTTGTCTTGTTCGGCTGTGGGGCTTAAGAGCCTGGATGTAAGCCAGAATTCAAAACTGGAATATCTCGATTGTAGTGGGAACATAGGATTGAACTTGAACATTACAGGTACAAATTCTTTGAAGTTTTTAGATTGCAGTGGAATTGATACACGAAACACCTTTTGTGGGTTCGCTAGTACAATAACAAATCTGGATTTATCACAACATACGGCTCTGATTACCTTATATTGCAGTTTTAATGATTTAAATACGGGGCTGGATCTCTCTCAAAATACATCATTAGAAACTTTAGAATGTATATGGAGTCAACTCACCAGTTTAGATGTAACTAACAACACAGCTTTAACATCCTTAAATTGTTCGGATAACCAGCTGACAAGCTTAGATTTAAACAACAATACAGCTTTAACTTATTTACATTGCAGAACTTTAAATTGGCAATTCACTAGCTTAGATGTGAGCAATAATACGGCTTTAACATACTTAGATTGTTCGTATAATCAGATGACAAGCTTAGATGTGAGCAATAATACGGCTTTAACATACTTAGATTGTTCATATAATCAGATTACTTCTTTAGATCTGAGCACCAATACAGCTTTAACTCATTTGTTATGCAATGGAAATCAGCTCACAAGCCTGGACGTGAACAACAATACGGCTTTAACTTATTTGTACTGTAGGTGGAATCAATTCACAAGTTTAGATCTAAGCAACAATCCGGCTTTAACACACTTGGATTGTTCGTATAATCAGATGACAAGCTTAGATGTGAACAACAAGGCGGCTTTAACTTATTTAAACTGTGGTATTAATCAGATTACTTCTTTAGATGTGAGCACTAATACAGCCTTGGATACTTTGTATTGTTATAATAATCAATTGACTAGTTTGGATGTAAGTAATAATACTGCTTTAACTGTTTTGGTTTGTAATGATAATCCATTGACCAATTTAGATGTGAACAACAATACAGCTTTAACTTATTTGTCGTGTGATAATAATCAATTGACCAATTTAGATGTGAACAACAATACGGCTTTAACTGAATTGCATTGTGATAATAATCAACTGACCAATTTAGATGTGAACAACAATACGGCTTTAACTTATTTGTACTGTGATTATAATCAAATTTCAAGTTTAGATATGAGTCAAAATGTCAATTTATACCGCCTGGAATGTAACGACAATCTGCTCAGCTGTTTAAATGTAAAAAATGGCAATAATGCTGCTTTGTACACTATTAGAGCTACTAACAATCCCGGCTTAACTTGTGTGGAAGTAGATGATACTGCCTCGGCAGCTGCCAGTTTTTGGATGGTTGATCCACAGGTGTCTTTCAGCACCAACTGTAACAATCCCTGCAACAACACTGTAGGCATATCTGAAAATGCGGAAACCCCCTTGAGGGCTTATCCCAACCCATTTTCAGTCTCAACAACTATAGCGCTTCCACCTAATTATGAGCCATTTACGCTAAAGGTCTATGATATGTTGGGCAATACCGTTATTGTGAAGGAAAATATTTCCGGAGAATCAGTAACCATTGAAAGAGGGGCTTTAATTGCAGGGGTTTATTTTTTAGATCTTAGATCGGTTGGTAATGCCTATTCCGGAAGATTTATCATAGAGTAGCATATATGATGGGTAACAATCAAACGCTTTTTGATTCATTAATTTATTAAACCTATTTAAATCTATAAAACATTCATTATGAAAACATATTACGTACTTCCAATGCTATTCCTGTTCAACTTCACCTATTCCCAGCAAGTTGATTTAATCAATGAAAACTTTGATAGTGGAATTCCTGCTAATTGGACTCATTGTTCTACAAATTGGGGGACATCGCCAGTCTGGGCAGTAGACTCTGGAGCGTTGAAAGAAGCCAGTGGGTGGTATTTTGTAGCAACATCGAATATGTTTACATTACCCGCTGTTGACTTGACATTGATATCGAATCCATTTCTTGAGTTTGACTTGGCTATGGCAATAACCGATACTAATATTCAACTTTCTGTTTGGTGGACAAATGATACTACTTGTAATAAAGTATGGGACACAATAAATAACCAGTGGTTGCTTGACAGCTCTTGGACTCTTCTATCAAGTTATGGGTCTTCGACATCAGGTGCTGCAAACATAATTTCAACAGACACGTCATTTAATAATAATTGGACACCATTAAGTACTGACTACCAAATGATATCAATTGATCTTTCACCATTTGCTAATGACTCTAACATTAGATTTGGTCTTAGTTCTGATTACCTAAATTATGGAGCTTCTGGTGTCTGGTATGTTGATAATGTAAAAGTCTCTGGCATTTCCGTTGGGCAGACAAGTCAAATAGATTGTTCTAAATTATCTGTAACGGATATTGTAATTAACAATACTAATTTAACCATTGATATTTCAATATATAATGGAGATACAAATAACATTAATTATCCTTACATTGGACTTGTGGTTGACAATAATGGGGATACTATTCAAAATGGTTCTATCAACTTCTTTTTACATGCTGCATTAGATACGCAGACATACAGCTATAGCTTGGCAGATACTGTTTCTGCTGCCTCTCCTTATACCATATATTTTGCCTATTCTGATATGGTGGGAAGTGCCGATACTTGCATACTTAACTATACAACAACTCCTGATTTTTGCGATTCAATGAATGTTACATTTATTGAATTAGATACCACTGGCAATCCACATTTG
Organism: Flavobacteriales bacterium; assembly: GCA_012965625.1. GTDB lineage: Bacteria > Bacteroidota > Bacteroidia > NORP154 > NORP154 > UWMA-0041. The sequence continues at coordinate 4,608 of DTSC01000053.1, forward strand.
ATCGATTTTGAAATCGAGACGTTTTATACTTCATCTCATTTGTTTGGATATTGCGGCTTCATACTATTAAACAATATGGGAGATACCATAGCCTATGAAAATATAAGTACCGCTGCTAATGTATTTGGGATAGGGCCAACAACTACTGAGATAAGGACATTAGATGTAACACAGAATCTTGCTTTACCATTTTCCGGCACAATATATCTTATTGAAGGATGGTTTGCCGGTAATCCAGGCACACAATGCTCATTCCCATTTAATATCAGTTCTGGTACAACAGGCATAGAAGAACCACCCATGAAAGCCAAAAAACTCTTACTTATCACCGACCTCCTTGGCAGAACTACCCATCCTACCCCCAATATTCTTTTATTCTACCTCTATGATGATGGTTCTGTGGAGAAAAGGATACAGCTGGAGAGATAACCACACAAACAGGATTTTTGTATATTTAGCCCTACGTTACAGGGCATTTAAAAACAAGACAACAATAAACAGAAAAGGAAAAAATGAAAGCAGAAACAACCGAACAGTATATTGAACAACTGACTGATGAAAGAAAAATTACAGTTGGACAATTGCGAAAAGTCATTCTTGACAACTTACCGAAAGGATTTTCTGAGACACTAAGTTATGGAATGATTGGTTTTGTAGTTCCCCATTCAATTTACGCAAACGGGTACCATTGTAACCCTAAGCAACCATTACCTTTTATCAGTATTGCTTCACAAAAAAACTTTGTAGCCCTTTATCATATGGGACTTTATGCAAATCCTGAATTGCTAAAATGGTTTACTGACGAGTACCCAAAACACTGTAAAACAAAGTTGGATATGGGGAAAAGTTGTATACGCTTTAAAAAACCAGACCAAATTCCATTTGAACTGATTGGCGAACTTTGTTCAAAAATGACAACTAAACAATGGATTGAAATTTACGAAACCAATTTAAAACGATAGACAATGAAAAATCTGAAAATTGAAATCAAATGGGCAATCATATTTGCGGTGATGCAACTATTATGGATGATGTTAGAACGCATAACAGGACTACACAGCGACCATATAGACAAACACGCAATCTTTACAAACTTTATTGCAATTCCTGCAATAGCTATTTATGTATTCGCATTGCTTGATAAACGCAAAAACTTTTATCAGGGAATAATGACCTATAAACAAGGTTTCGTAACGGGATTTATCATTACGCTATTTGTAACAGTTTTTAGTATAGTAACACAATACATCATTTCCACAATTATTTCACCTGACTATTTTTCCAATATGATTGAATATGCGGTTAGCGAAGGAAAGATGACACAGGAAGCGGCTGAAAATATGTTCAACCTGAAAAGTTATATTATTCAGGCACCCATTGGTGCATTTGTAATAGGACTATTGACATCAGCTATTGTAGCGATATTCACAAGAAAGAAAAGTGCAAACTAAAGACAGACAAAGAAAAACGCCCTATAACATTTTGTATAAGTAATGGCAGGAAAAGTGCAAAATATCAAGGTTTTCAGCCCGCTCAAACTGCGTAGCGGTTTGAAAGGTAACTACCACGCAATCTGCCACTACTCATACAATTTACCGTTGATACAGAACAAAGAGTATGAATAAAAAAACAGAAAAACCATCACCAGAAGCGAAAGCGCTTTCTCTTTTTTTAATGGCTTATAAAACGATAAACCCAATTTACAAAGAGAAATCTAAACGTATCAATAGGCTGTGGGATCTGGTAACAAGAGATGAATTAAGTAGGAGTGACTATATTGAAGAGGTGCAAAATATGTTAACATCCTATGGTGGTTATTCAGAAGTTGTAGAGAAAACAGTTAGGTTTTACATTGAAAAAACTGGCGAATGGAAATTACAGGGTAATGACAAATATTGCCTGGATGCTAAGCAAATTGCTGATAAAATCTTGAATGAGTAGCCACGCTATTACCAACATAATCCAGATACAGAATAAATATTTTCATGTGTTTTCTAATAATAAGGCACGTGAAGGATTCTCGGCAGCTCAGAGTATAAAGAATTAAAATACTTTTAAAACTAAATCAAATTAAAATTATAACCGCCACACAACAAAAGCTAAAATGTATACCCCTAACCTATCAAACCGTTGCACGTCATTTTAGCCAAACGTTATGCCTGGCAGACCTTATAATTGACAAACAAGAAATACAATGGTCAGAAGCAAGCAAAGCCAGAGCATTTTCTTTTTAGCTAAGACCAAAAATGCTATTCCTGAACTTATGATCAAATAAATCAAAATGGTTTCGAATGCACTGATGTATATACCTTCAGTTACTGAATAGGGAAGCCTTTCTATCCATTTTACAAATAGGTTCAAGGCAGATACAGAAAAAGAAAGGATGCTTCCCATCAAACCAGCAATCATGGCTATGGGTGAAAAGGCATAAGTAAGAATACTGAGATAAATCACTAGGGTTACCAGGGGAACAACCACCAAGTTGGATAACAAAAAGTAATTGGGGAACTGGTGAAAATAATACATGCCCAGCGGAAAGGTTGAAATTTGGGCTGCTAAAGATACAGACATCAAGACCCATACTTTATCCAGTAACCAAAAATTCGTTTTCCATAATTTATATATAAAAGGATATAAGCCAACAATTCCAAAAACAGCAAAATAAGAAAGTTGGAAACCAACACTCTTGAGCAGAAATGGATCAAAAAGCAAAAGGAAAAAGGCAGAAACAAAGAGTGTATTATAAATGTTTGTATGCCTGTTAAATGCAGAGCCAAACGCAATAAAGCTAAACATGGTTACCGCCCTCATCACCGAAGGTGAAAGGCCAGTTAATATAGCATAGAACCAAAGAAAAATAATAATAGTTGCTGCTTTAACCAATCCACCCCTTTTCAATTTCTCCATGAAAATGAAGAGATAATTAAGTACCAGGAAAATGATTCCCACATGAAGCCCTGAAACCGCCAGGACATGCATGGCTCCTGCCCTTGCATAAGACGTTTTAAGAGCAGGGTCCAGACCAGCCTTTGTGCCTAAAGTCAATGCGGCGACAACTGCCAATTCTTCCCCATCCAATCCTGATTTTTTCAAGGAGGCAAACAGATGCTTCCTTAGTTTCATAGCCAGAACAAATAAATTTAATGTCTTGGGTTCATCGAGCAGTCTCCAGTCTCCTGCTGCGACAAACCCCTGGTGATAAATATTCTTTGAAGCCAAAAACGACTTATAGTCAAAAGCTTCCGGGTTTCCAGGACCTTTAATTTCTTTAAGCTTCAATTTCAATAAAAGGCCCTGACCAAACTCCAAGCTTTTTGCAGCAGCATCTAAAGAAATATAAATAATTGATTTCCCAGAGGAGGTCCTTGTCATAGCACCATCCTGTATTTTCTGTATCTCCACCACAGTTTTTACAGACCTCTGTTTAGTTTCCGGCGATTCAATGATCTCTGCTACTACTACAGCATGATCATCAAAACTTATATAATTGGAAAAATGAGATTTTTTAAGCACCTCCGTATTAAGAGACACCATTGTTGCTCCAAAGAGAAAAAGCGTGACGTTTAATAAGAGTCCAAATATCCAACGCGCCTTATAATTCTCAGAGACAAACTTGGAAAGACCAGCAATAACGGTAAGACTAAACAGGATTAGCAACATCCAAAGCGCCAAAGAAAATTTACCGTGAAAAATGGTTGAGAACAATATTCCCAATATAAATGGCAGAATCAAACGAAGGAAGGGAACCTTGTTCAAGAATTTCATTTCAGCAGATACCTTAGAGAAGCAATATCAATAAGAGAAGCATCTTTATAATAATAATGCAGGATTTCCTTATAAGGCCTCCCCAGATCTGCCATCCGCATCGCTCCTTCCTGGCAAAGCCCTACCCCATGGCCAAAACCTCTTCCAGAGAGAATAATATTATTGCCCGACTCTTTCACAGAGAAGAAAGTTGACCTGAGCCTCCAATCCTTTCGAATAGCTATAAGCTTTATCGCTTTGTAGTTATTAAAATACTCAAGACGGTATTTTTGAGTAAAACTCAGTGCTTGCTTTTTCATTTTCTTATCGTTGACAGGGTAAGCATATACCCTTTCAAGATAATTTAACCATTTTATTTTAGGGATCGTTTTTTGCCACTTTGCCTGCTTCTGATTCAAGCAATATGGATCATTTACAGATTTAAGGTATGTTTTGGCCTCAGTCCATACAAATTCTGAGTTAACCGTTTGACCGCCACAATTTGAATGAAAAGATGCATTTATTAATTCTATGGCAGTATCAATAAGTACCAAGCCGCTTGTCTGTAATGCTGCATCCAAAATATCTCCCGGCCCTTTCAACTTAGCACCTGTAGCTATATCTTCAGCACCACAGCGCCCTCCATACACCTGGCAATGAACTTTATCACACAGCTGAAAATCTTCCTCTTCATGCCTCCTGAAATTGCTAAGTGCAAAAGTCCTGCAGATAATAGACTGCACCTTGTAATATTCAAATGTTGTATTAAGCCCTACTTCAGAGACAATAACACCAGCAACATATTTGTCTATGTTAACCTCATTAATGACCTGAAGTACATCATCCTTAACCGAGATCTTCAGCGCATCATCATATGCACGGGTTTTGCCATATGGAATAACAGGTTTAAGTTTCAGGCTTCCATTTGATCCAAGTGGCGAAATAGTTATTGATAAAAAACTCCCTATGTGGCCTGATAATGTTTTCGCCGTGATCTTTCCATCTACCATAACCAAATGAAGCAGATCCTGGTTTTTTAATTGGTATTCCTCCTTGTCATCAAAATTTACCAGGTAATCACCAAATAAGGGAGTTAAGATCACTGAAGTCTGTTTTTTTGTAGAAAGTAAACCTATATTTACAGCAGCACCACTCCCTTGAACATCGTAAGTTACGAGGGTTGCAATAGTAAGCCCCAAGGATAGTATAATCGTTCTAAGCGGAATCATCTTAAATACTTAATCATCAGGCTGGCTGCATTTGATGAAGCCCCACTTCCTCCCAGCTTTTCTTTCAAAGCGATGAAGTTATTCAACATCTTTTCCCTGTACACATTATCATTCACTAATCTGTCAAGCTCTTTCCTTAGCATATCGGCATTAAATTCGAATTGTATTAACTCCTTAACCACTTCCTTTTCCATCATGATGTTAACCAAGGAGATGTAATTTGTTTTTATAAGATATTTCGCAATAAAAAAGGAAAATGCACTGCTTTTATAGCAGACTACTTCTGGAACATTCAACAATGCTGTTTCCAGGGTTGCAGTTCCCGAGGTTACCAGTGCTGCCTCAGAACTTCTCAGCACATCATATGTTTTATCAAAAACAATGTCTACGCCCCCCTGCATATTACCTGCAGGATCTTTCATATATTCATCATAGAATTTCTTGGGTACCGATGAAGTCCCTGCGATAACAAATCTATGATCGGGGTAATGAGGTTTTATGCTTAACATAACCGGCAGCATCTTTGATATTTCCTGCTTCCTGCTTCCCGGAAGGATAGCGATCTGTTTAGATAGCGCTTTATTAACTGATTCAGCCGAGTCCAGATTAATAGCATCTAGCAATGGGTGACCAACAAAGTCTACCTCAAAATCAAATCCCTTGTAAAAGTCCTTTTCAAATGGCAGGATAACAAACATCCTGTCCACCACCTTTCGTATAAGCTTAACGCGTGATTGTTTCCAGGCCCATAATTGAGGTGAAATATAATAGAAGACCTTATAATTCAGCAAATGAGCAAATTTGGCAATCCGCAAGTTAAATCCGGGGTAATCAACCAAGATCAGAACATCCGGATCAAAAGACTTAATGTCTTTTTTGCAAAATCTAATGTTCTTTATTATGGTAAAGATATTTCTTAGCACTTCCCAAAACCCCATGAAAGCCAGGTCTCGATAGTGTTTTGCCAGAATGGCACCCTGCACTTGCATCAGGTCTCCACCCCAACACCTGAATTGAGCATTTCCATCAAGAAGTTTTAATTCTTTAATCAAGTTGGATGCATGAAGATCTCCTGAAGCTTCACCAGCTATGATGTAGTACTTCATAAGACAAACTTCAAAATGGCAACTAATATGGTATAAATAAAGGTGGCCAATAAGATACCACGAGCAGAGTAGTTATAGTATCTCCAAATAAAAAGAAAAAATGTTGCAAGGTTAATTACCGTAAATAGGCTAATCAATTTAATATATAATTTTCCCATAGAGATAAATTGTATAAACTTATCCAGGTCCATATATCCATAATTCAACTTCCAATAAGTATACATAAATAAGGTTGGTACAATTATACCAATGGCTAATCCAGTCCAAATTGAATTCCAATTGCTATTCATAGGACCACTGATTTAAAACTGAAATAGTATCATGGGCTGTCAAATCATATTGAACTGGAACTACTGATACATATCCATTTTTTAGTGCCCACTCATCCGTATCAGCACCTTTATCATAGTTTTTGAAAACTCCAGTTAGCCAATAATATTTGTTTCCATACGGATCCTTCCTTTCATCAAATTCCTCCAACCAATTACCATTTGCCTGCCGGCACACTTTAACCCCTTTAATATTCTTTTTGGAAAGGGCTGGAATATTGACGTTTAAGCAAGTGCCGCGTGGCACTCCATCTTTTAGCACATTTTCTGCAATCGTTTTTGCATAAATTTTTGCCGCTGAAAAATCTGCATCCGGAGCATAGTCGAGCAAGGAAATACCGAAAGAGGGAATTCCCTCCAAAGCTCCCTCCATTGCTGCGGACATAGTCCCTGAATAAATTACATTAATTGATGAGTTAGAACCATGGTTAACACCTGATACAAGCAAGTCTGGTTTCTTATGCATTACTACATTAACCGCAAGTTTCACGCAATCTACCGGGGTACCTGAACAGCTGTATTCCACATGGTTGCCATCCTCATTTATCTTTTTTAACCGTAAAGGATGCTCCAAAGTAATAGAATGTCCGGTACCAGACTGTGGTTTGTCCGGTGCTACCACCACCACCTCTCCTATTGATTTCATAACACTAATCAGCTCCCTTATTCCAAGGGATGTTATTCCATCATCATTGGTGACTAAAATAAGTGGTTTTTTATTGTCGCCCATATATTAAAATTTCATACAAAAGTATTAATTTAATAAGAGGGCAATTAACTAATTTATTATTTTTATTTAGCGTATATACAAGATGGCCTTGATTATTTTTCCTTTAGTTATATTTGATAAATATTACCATTGTTTAATTAATCTATTTTTCTTTTCTATAATTTGGATATGCTGGTGCATGCATATATAATCTAAATAGATATTTAAATGAATATTGAAGAGTACAGAGATTTTTGCCTTTCCTTTTATGGTGTAACTGAAGGATTTCCCTTTGATGAACACGTCTTGGTGTTTAAGGTAAAAGGAAAGATTTTTTCCTTGACCGATATTAAATTATTTAATAGTATCAACTTAAAATGCAATCCTGAAAAGGCAATTGAATTACGGGAACTATATAGTGCTGTATTGCCAGGATACCATATGAATAAAAAGCACTGGAATACAGTTTTAATGGACGATAGCTTGCAAGACACCAAAATCAGGGCTATGATAAGACACTCTTATGATTTGGTAGTAAAAAAACTGCCAAAAAACACACAAAGGGAGCTCCTCTTGAAAGAGACGAGCCAAAAACTTAATAATACCAAGTAATGGATACCCCTCTTTCTTTTCAGGATATAAAAGACGCCCATAATAGAATACGGCCTTTCATCAATCAAACTCCTGTACTTACCAGCAATAGCCTCAATGCTTGGGTGGGGGCAGAATTGTTTTTAAAATGTGAAAACCTGCAAAAAATTGGTGCGTTCAAGATACGGGGAGCAACTAATGCAGCCCTTTGCCTCAGCGCTGAAGAAAAGAAAAATGGAATTGCCACCCACTCCTCTGGCAACCATGCTCAAGCTATTGCACTCGCTGCACAAAACCTGGGAGTAAAAGCTTATGTGGTAATGCCAGATAACAGCCCAACCGTCAAGGTTAATGCGGTGAGGGGTTATGGTGCGGAGATCATTTTCTGCACCCCAGATATATCGGCACGTGAAACCACCCTGGATAAAGTAATAAAGGATACAGGGGCTGCTTTTATCCATCCATTTAATAATTACAGGATTATTGCAGGGCAGGCCACTGCTTCAAAAGAGCTATTGGAAGAGGTCAGGAAGCTCGATGCACTTATCGCGCCGATTGGTGGGGGAGGCTTGATGAGTGGCACCTGCCTTACAGTCCATTACCTCTCCCCTTCTGTTTCTGTATTCGGTTCGGAACCTAAAGCAGTTGATGATGCGTATCGTTCATGGAAATCAGGCACTTTGCAAAAAAACGAAACCACTAAGTCAATTGCAGACGGACTCCTTACCAACCTAGGGGACAAAACATTTGCCATTATAAAAGATCATGTAAAAGATATCTTTACGGTTAGCGAAGAGGAAATTGTGGCGGCAATGCATTTTGTCTGGGAACGCATGAAAATCATTATAGAACCCTCTAGTGCTGTTGCTATTGCGGCAGTAAAGCAACAAAAAGAAGTATTTCAGAACATGAAGGTGGGAGTAATAATTACTGGGGGTAATGTAGATCTGGCAAAACTGCCTTTTAAAACCGTACCCCCATCACCAGGACATCGTCAATCTGCTCTTGATTTCCTTTCCATTCAGCCAGAGTAGTTTCAAGGATGGTCTTTTGCTCATTCCCTGCATTTATCACTTTACGTTCGAACATGTTGTTTCAAGTTTCCTTAGGATCTAAAGAATTGTTTCACAGCAATTTTCTGGCATGGTTATTTGACTCCTATAAATCACTTGCCCATGAATTGTTCTTACCCTTTATGGATGGCAGCTTCGAATTTCTATCTGAGGGATCCTTTGTAGATCGGGAAAAAGGCAACACTGACCTGAGGTTGAACTATGTAAACAACCGCCATGTGGTTATAGAGAACAAAGTGAAAAGCATGCCCTACAAAGAACAGCTTGAGAAATACGCAAAAAATACAGGGAAAGACCATTGCTATATATTACTCAGCCTGATCAAACCTGAATTTATTGATGCATCACAATCCTATCAAGGTGAAAATGGCACATGGCAATACCTTTCCTATGGAGAGCTTGCTAGCAGGCTGCAGTCACTTTCTGGCAAATACAAAACAACAATAGAAAAAAAAGACCTCCATTATCTGGAAGATTACATAGAATTCATAGCTGCACTGGATGCCTTTGCAAAATGCTTGAAAATAAATTTTAAAGAGGACCCTTTTGATTTTTATGGAGGCACCATATACCTTGAAGAATCGTATAATGAGCCCTATTTAAGAACCCAGGATCTCAGGATGCACGATTTGTTTTTAAAAACAAAATACTTACAGATCCGAGATTATTTGGAAACAAAGTGTAAAGAAATTTTTCCAAATGCATTTAATACCAACATGCAGGCCCATACTGGTTTTTCAAATGGATCGGCAAACCTTACTGTATTTTATCAAGTAGCCAAAGGCATACAGGTTGGCATGCAATTACAAAGCAACCACTTTAGAATGTATGCACAGGTATCTGGCAATAGTAAAAAAGCCCTTGCTTTTACGACTCAATTAAACGAACAAAATCTCTGGTTTGATTTTACAGGTGGGGCAACCCACCATAATCCAGCATCTATAAAGGGTAAGGGGAGGATAATACCTGGCTTTAATTCCTATTCAGGCGTTTTCATATACAAATATGTTAAACTTGAAGGGTATACAGTTGCTCAGCTGATGGATGAGTTTACAGGAAATTTGCAATTAATTTTAAAGCGGTTACCAAAAATAGAGAAAGTAGTGTATGCTTTATAAATAAAACAGTACAGCTTAGTCATCCTTGGAGACAACGATCAATGCAGCTATAATACCGAGAATTCAACCGCAAAGAGTTAGAATAGATACTAGAAGAAGGGAACCACATCCTTTATCAATTACTGCCAGCGGGGGAAAACAATACAAATAATGGCTATATTTCTGAACCAGATATGGCCGTTTTTACTTAAGACCTTATGGGCTCTGCAGTAAATGAAGATGATAATGATATTATTCAATATTACATGGGAAATGAAAGCCCGTTGGTTAACCAGTCATACTTAGATACTTTCATCAAACTAAAAAAAGAGTTCAATGCAGTAATACTTGGATTGAGTAAAAAAGTAAAAGGAGAATATACCTTAATTAAAAATCCAAAAGAAGACCTTCCTATAAAAGAAGGAGACTACATAATCCTTTTAGCTAATGGAAAGAGTATCCCTGGCATTCAAAATTTTGTGGGTATAAGCGAAGGCCGTTTAGCTAAACACCAATGAATCAGCTGAATCGCACCCCTATCACCAGAACATCGTCAATCTGCTCTTGATTTCCTTTCCATTCAGCCAGAGTAGTTTCAAGGATGGTCTTTTGCTCATTCATCTCTTTGTCCTGAATGGATAGCAGCAATTTTTTGAAGTTTTTCATCATAAATTTCTTATCCTTTGGCCCACCAAACTGATCAGGGTATCCATCAGAAAAGATATAAATAGTATCTCCCTTTTCCAGCTGTACCTCGTGGTGTGTAAAAGGCATATGTTCGTCTGTATGAAAACCTACGGGTTGGCGATCGGGTTTGATCTCCCTCAATTCCCCATTGGTACTGATCAGCATAGGGCTAAAGGCAGCTGCCACCTGAAGGTTGGCACCTTTGTCCCAGTTGATGAGGACTGCGTCCATTCCATCTTTTTGTGTATCTCCCGTTTGCTTGAGAGCATTTACAAATCCCTTTCTTACCTCATGGAATATCTCATTAGGCTTGGTGAGGCCTTTTTCTACCACTGCCTTGTCAAGCAGGGAAGAACCAATCATGCTCATGAATGCACCGGGCACGCCGTGCCCTGTACAGTCGCAAGCAGCGAGGTACACCAGGTTGTTGTGGTGCTGCATCCAATAAAAGTCTCCGCTTACAATGTCTTTGGGCTGGTAGAGGATAAAGACCTCAGGCCAAAGTGCAAGCTCTTCATCAGAGGGTAGCAGCGCTTTTTGTATATTCTCTGCATATTGTATGCTATCCGTAATATCCTTGGCTTTTTGCTCAATTACATCATAGGCATCACGGATTCTTACATTCGCTGATGATAGCTCCTGAGAACTCAAGTCAAGAGATCGTTCCAAGAGTGCCCTGTCAGATTCGTAATGATTATAGGAATCACTTATTGCACGAAAGATCTTTTGAAACTCATCAGGAATTTCTGATATTCCACGCAAGTTTCTTCTGATCTGTCTTTCCAGAAGTTTATGATACATTGTCAGTTTTCCTTAAATGCAGTAATTGTCATCGTTTGATTGTGCAGTTCACAATTAACTGATGGTGTAAGCGGTGAAATCTCACCATAAGAATAAAACCCCGTAATCTTAGTATTATCCCCAAGCACAGTTCGGACTTCCTCAACCTCTTCCTCCACCCGTTGCCCCAATACCAATTTTCTTCCCACACAACTAACCAAAATGGCAAGCTCTGCTTCGCCACCCAATTTCCTAAGGGTTACTTCTGCTCCCTCAAAAGAAGCATCAATTAGTTTATCGAAGTTTGCCTTCATGAGCTGGACTGATGAACCTTCTGGAATATCACCAGCAAACGTCATGCTGGAAGCATCTTCATCTATTGCCAAAAGGGTGCGAACTACAGGTTCTGCATTTTCATCTTCTTTAATAGCAAGGGGAAATAACAAGCCAGACCCAGGCAGCTCAGAGGCCTTATCACCCAAATATGTTTTATACAATTCTAGCGCGGACGTTCCATCTAATTCAAACAATACATTTGATGAAGACCGAGTAACTTTTCTTACTGGGCCAAATGGATCCCATCCCCCTTGCGATGCATGCCCTATAGAAAGGCTATCGCCATACATACCAATAGCCACAATATTTCCTTCAGAAGGAGTTTTATCAATACCTACCAAGGTCTTTTCAAAATTAGCTGCATCACCGGCAAGACCTCCTGTTACGAATATAGAATCAGGTAATTCCTTATTAAACCCCCTTACCAATTCGCTGCCATTAACCAATAATCCGTCTGAAAGAACAAATATATGTTTCAAATCATCTGTTAACAAGTCCTTGGCAAGGTGCTGTCCTGCTTGTAAACTACCCTCCATATCATTAATATTTACAGAAGAAATCTTCAAAGTAGTACTATCAAATTTAACCGCTGTCAAAGATATAGTATCATCATGAACCTCTATATCCAAGATCTCTCCTGAAGTTGAGCCAGAAAGTATGTGTGCCTCTGGGTAAAATTCTTTAACCTCAGAGAATCGATCCGAATCATTCAACACGGACCTGCCTCCAAAGGCCAGAACCAAATCAGCATCTCCACTTAATATATTATCTGTGGCAAACTTCCATTTTCCGTCAGATGTCCATTGTTGTTGCTCTACTTTCATAATATTACTATTTATTATTAGATTTTTCAGCATTCAAAATTAAACAAATAATTCAGATGCTTAAACACATACTTTAATAATAACGTCAAAATTGAATTGGCAGAAACAGTTAAATAAAAAGATCTGAGAATACAATACTTTACACATATCAAAACCGCACCCCCATCACCAGGATATCATCCACCTGCTCGGTATCGCCTTTCCACTCGGCCATGGTGGTTTCTA
>DTSC01000053.1:17399-17869 GCA_012965625.1 Flavobacteriales bacterium
TTAAAATTCTTCATCATGAACTTCTTATCCCTTTTCCCACCAAATTGGTCTGGGTAGCCATCGGAACAGATGTAGACAGTATCTCCCTTTTCAAGGGATAGCTCGTGGTGGGTAAAAGGCTTTTGCTCTCCTGTAAAGAACCCTACGGGCTGTCGATCAGGTTTGGTTTCCAATAGCTCTCCTTTTCTTATGAGAAGGAGCGGATTGTTGGCTACAGAAAACTGTAGTTTGTTGTTTTTATCCCATGCAATGAGTGTTGCATCCATCCCGTCTTTTTGCTGTCCCTTTTCTCCTGTTTGCTTGAGGGCGTTGATGAACCCTTTTCGTACCTCAAAGAATATCTCGTTGGGTTGGGTGATACCTTTCTCTACTACGGCCTCATCCAATAGGGAAGAGCCTATCATGCTCATAAAAGCACCGGGCACGCCGTGGCCCGTACAGTCACAGGCTGCGAGGTACACAAGATCGTT
>DTSC01000054.1 GCA_012965625.1 Flavobacteriales bacterium
TAAATTAGCAAAAGAAAAATTCCAAACAATCGTGTAATATCCCTGATTTATTTGACTAAATTTAACTTCTAAAAATTATAATAAGAAGCACATGGAGAAATTGAAAGAAAAGTTTGCGGAGAAGGCACTCCCTATGACGGATGAAATAAAAGATCTGCTTAAGAAACATGGTGACACCGTTATGGGAGAATATAACTTATCCCAAATGTATGGTGGAATGAAAGGTATCGTAGGAATGGTAACAGAAACTTCCAAGCTTGACCCTGATGAAGGCATTCGGTTTAGGGGATATTCAATTCCTGAACTGAGGAAAACGCTTCCAAGAGCACCTGGTGGTTCAGAGCCGCTTCCAGAAGGAATCTTTTACTTGATGCTAATTGGCGAACTCCCTACAGAGGAAGATGTTATTAATGTCAGCAATAATTGGGCTAGAAGAGCTATTGTCCCTAAACATGTCTTTAATGTCCTGGATGCTCTTCCTAAATCAACTCATCCAATGACCCAATTTAGTGCTGCAATACTCGCACTACGAACCGAATCTGAATTTGTAAAGGCATATAGGGCAGGGATCAACAAAAAAGACTATTGGGACCCCACCTATGAAGACGCAATGAACTTGATCGCAAGACTTCCTAGAATAGCAGCCTATATCTATCGAAGAATGTATTATGATGATGAACATATTGAACCTGATCCAAAATTAGATTGGGCAGCAAACCTTGCCCATATGCTAGGTTTTGATAGTGATGAATTTAAGAGGCTAATGCGGCTTTATATGACTATTCATTCTGACCACGAAGGTGGAAATGTATCGGCTCACACAACACACCTCGTTGGATCGGCACTTTCAGATGTTTACCTCTCGTTTAGCTCAGGAATGAATGGGCTTGCTGGGCCTCTTCATGGATTGGCCAATCAAGAAGTAATTCGCTGGATCTTAAATATGCAAGAAGAACTTGGAGGTGGGAAGCTGACTAAAAAGCAAATTGGAGATTATGTACACAAAACCCTAAAAGAGGGAAAAGTTGTTCCGGGTTATGGACATGCCGTTCTTCGTAAAACAGACCCTAGGTATTTAGCTCAATTGGATTTTGCTAATGAATACATTAAAAATGATAATCTTATAAATACAGTACATCTTATTTATGAGGTTGTACCTCCAATTCTTAGTTCTATTGCTAAAATTAAAAACCCATGGCCAAATGTGGATGCGCATTCAGGAGCACTTCTGGTGCATTATGGAATGACGGAATATGATTTTTACACGGTGTTGTTTGGCATCTCCAGATCTCTGGGTGTACTTGCCCAATTGACCTGGGACAGAGCACTTGGCCTGCCAATCGAAAGACCAAGTTCTACTACAACGGAGCTTATTAAAAAGAAGCTGAACATCAATTAACCTACTTTACTCCCTTAATCAACTCACAGATATGGGCACATTTGAAATCAAGGGAGGCTACCAGCTTAAAGGGGACTTGCATCCTCAAGGAGCTAAAAACGAAGCATTACAAATTCTGTGTGCCGTCCTGCTTACTACAGAAAGAGTAGTTATCGATAATATACCATCTATTCGAGATGTTGATTTTCTTATCGACTTGCTAAATGAGATCGGTGTGGAGGTTGAAAAACTTGGAGAAAACAAATATTCCTTTCAAGCCAAGGAGATTGATTTTGATTACTTAAACTCTGAAGATTTCAAGCAAAAAGGAGCTCGTTTAAGGGGGTCCATTATGATTATTGGGCCTATGCTAGGAAGATTTGGAAAAGGCTTTATTCCTAGTCCTGGAGGAGACAAAATAGGTCGCAGAAGGCTTGACACGCATTTCTTTGGCTTTGAAAAACTTGGAGCAACTTTTGAATATGACCAAAAAGAAGGCTTTTATCGTGTAGAAGGAAGCCATTTAAAAGGAACCGAGATGCTATTAGACGAGGCATCTGTAACAGGAACAGCAAATATTATTATGGCAGCTGTTTTGGCAAAAGGCAAAACAAGTATTTACAATGCTGCCTGTGAACCTTATTTGCAGCAGCTTTGTAAAATGCTAAATAGCATGGGTGCTAAAATATCTGGTATTGGCTCAAATCTACTTCAAATTGAAGGGGTTGAAGGTCTTGGCGGCTGCGAACACCGAATCTTGCCAGACATGATTGAAATAGGTAGCTTCATGGGCCTTGCTGTAATGACACAATCAGAGATTACAATTAAAAATGTGTCTTTTGAAAATCTAGGGATAATACCAAATACATTCAGGCGTCTAGGTGTAAAATATGAGAAAAGAGGAGATGATATTTATATTCCAGAACAGGAAACTTATGAAATAGAAACATATATAGATGGTTCAATTCTTACAATAGCCGATGCAATTTGGCCTGGTTTTACCCCAGATTTACTAAGTATTGGCTTGGTTATTGCCACTCAAGCAAAGGGTTCTGTTCTTTTTCATCAAAAAATGTTTGAAAGCAGATTGTTCTTTGTAGATAAGCTGATTGATATGGGTGCACAAATTATCCTTTGCGACCCACATCGAGCCACGGTAATTGGATTAAACAGGTCAATACCCTTGAGGAGTATTGAAATGACCTCACCCGATATACGTGCTGGTGTCTCATTATTAATTGCAGCAATGTCTGCAGAAGGAACAAGCGTTATCCATAATATTGAGCAAATTGACAGAGGTTATCAAAATATAGATACGCGCTTAAATAGTCTTGGAGCCCAGATTAAAAGAATAAATTAACTTTGTTGGCTTTTAAATAATTCTCTAACAACTATGAAAAAATACATCTCTTTATTTGCCATTAGCATGGCATTACTATCTATGATTAGTTTCACGGACAAATACAAAAGGTCTTATGATGACCCTCCAACTATAGGTATTGCTGTGGGCAATTTGGCCCCTGATCTCAATTTTAATAATCCGGAAGGAGAAAAAATTGCATTGTCGTCACTAAAAGGGCATATTGTCCTTCTTGATTTTTGGGCGTCTTGGTGTGGCCCCTGCAGGCGTGAAAACCCAAACATTGTAAGAGCGTACCACAAATTTAAGGATGCAAAGTTTAAGGATGCAAAAGGGTTTGCCATTTATAGCGTGTCTCTAGACAGAGCAATGGGTGCATGGAAGGCCGCAATAGCAAAAGATGGATTGGAATGGCCTTACCACGTTAGCGATTTAAAATCTTGGCAATCAGCAGCTGGTAAAACATACAGAGTAAATTCCATACCGGCAAGTTTTCTTATTGATGCAAATGGAATTATTATCGGACGTAATCTGAGAGGCCCTGCGCTGGAGGAGGCTTTAAACAAGCTTATAAAACAGCCAAATGACAAAAAAAATAAAGCCAAAAGAGATAAGAAACAAGATGATCTGGAACTCCATATAACAAAATAAAATTTGATCGAGGAGTATATCTGTCTGCAAGGTAAGGTCAAAATCACATCCTTTCTTATAAATATATCCCAAATTTTTGTGTCATTTTGTCCACTTAATGAAAAATGGCAAATAAATTGATCCTGATCTAAGTTAGAAGAAAACAAGCATTTTTTTAGACAAATTTCAATGACTACGCTAAAATGACAGAAAAAGAGAAAAAGGCAGCAGAAAATCAAAAAAAGAAGGAAAACCATATTGAGGAAAATCCTAAATCTTCTGCTAAAAAGGAGGAAAGCAACAACGAACCTGTAGATAAAAGTCCTTCTCCAGATAATGAGAAATTAAGTGCTGATGACAAATATGCGGAATTGAATGATCGCTTCTTGCGTCTTTACTCTGAATTTGATAATTATAAACGACGGACTGCTAAAGAACGATTAGACCTATTTAAAACTGCAAGTGAAGAAATAGTTGTAGCCATGTTACCTGTTTTGGATGATTTTGACCGAGCAATAAAATCAAATGAAGAAACTAATGACAGTGAAGTGCTCAAAGAGGGTATAATCCTTGTAAGAAATAAATTTAAGGGAGTTTTGGAACAAAAGGGGCTTGAGCCCATGGATTCACAAGGAAAACCCTTTGATACAGATATCCATGAAGCATTGACAAAAATTCCTGCAACTAAAAAGAAGTTTAAGGGCAAGGTAATGGATGTGATAGAAAAGGGCTATCTTCTAAATGGGAAAGTAATCAGATACGCTAAAGTAGTTGTAGGTAGCTAATTAAAAGGCTATCTAAATTTTAGAAATGAGCAAAAGAGATTATTACGAAATATTGGGCGTTTCCAAAGGAGCGTCAAGTTCTGATATTAAAAAGGCTTATCGAAAACTAGCCCTTAAGTACCATCCTGACAAGAATCCGGATAATAAAAATGCTGAGGAAAGCTTTAAGGAGGCTGCTGAAGCTTATGAAGTCTTAAGCAATCCAGACAAAAAAAATCGTTATGACCAATTTGGCCATGCTGGCCTTGGTGGTGCAGGAGGAGGATTTGGTGGTGGTATGAGTATGGAAGATATTTTCAGTCAATTTGGAGATATCTTTGGTGGCGGTGGAGGAAGTCCATTTGATAGCTTTTTTGGTGGAGGCGGCAGAAGAAAAAGAGTTAACCGAGGATCAAACCTTAGAATTAAAGTTAAGCTAACACTAGAAGAAATTCTCAAGGGTGCAGAGAAAAAAATTAAGGTCAATAAATATGTGTCCTGTAAGGGTTGTGATGGGACTGGTGCTGAAGGAGGCGGTGCTTATAGTACCTGTGCTAATTGTAATGGCACAGGACAAGTAACCAGGGTGTCAAATACCATCCTGGGAGCAATGCAAACTAGCTCTCCCTGTCCAAGCTGTGGAGGAGAAGGCCAAACGATCAAAGATAAATGTAACACTTGCTTTGGTGATGGTATTGTAAGCGGAGAAGACACCATTACGCTTGAAATTCCTGCAGGTGTTGAGGATGGGATGCAGCTCTCAGTAAGCGGAAAGGGAAACGCTGGAGCCCGAAGTGGAATTTCAGGGGACCTCATTGTATCCATTGAAGAAATTGATCATCCGGAATTAAAACGAGATGGAAACAATATTTATTATGATTTATATATTCATTTTTCTGATGCTGTATTGGGATCTACAGTAGAAGTTCCTACCATTGAAGGAAAGGCTAAAATTAAAATCGAAGAAGGAACTCAGTCAGGGAAATTGCTAAGGTTGCGAGGTAAGGGGCTTCCAAGTGTAAATGGGTATGGCAATGGTGATCTCTTAGTAAATATTAATATCTGGACACCACAAAAACTCACTAAAGAAGAAAAGAAGATTATTGAGACACTGAAAAGTTCAGAAAATTTTAAGCCTAATCCCTCTGATAACGAAAAAGGCTTCTTTGAAAAAATGCACCAGTTTTTCAGATAGTACTGGCTGTGCATTGCTCATATTGTCGTGGTTTTTGCATCTCTTTTAGAAAAGAATGTGTACAGAAAAAAACATCTTCGAAAGAAATCCGGCG
>DTSC01000055.1:0-1100 GCA_012965625.1 Flavobacteriales bacterium
GCGCCGGCTTCTTCAACTTTTTCTGGAATGATGCTTTTAGGTAAAGTAAAAAATTATCTGAAGGAGTCCAAAGGTGTTAATATTTTTATCGGATCTATTCATAACAGAAGAGCCTTTCCTGGTGTATCAGCCTATGCAGCAACAAAAGGAGCTTTGGAAACTTTAACAAAAGTTCTTGCTGCTGAACTTGGTGAAGATGAAATTAGAGTGAATTGCGTAGTACCAGGAGCAATCTTTACTGAGATCAATCAAAGAGCAGGAATATTTGATGATGAAACTGCAAAAAAAAGGCTGGATTCCATGGCTCGAATTCATGCTATGGGTAGAATCGGAAAACCCCATGAAATAGCTGAAGCGGTTGAATATTTAATATGCGCCGAATGGACAACAGGAGCGGTATTAGATGTTGACGGTGGATTAGGGCTTGGAATTACTGAAGACTAGCTATATTGGAAGTCCAGATACTCCGCCATCAACAGCAATTGATTGTCCGGTAATATAACTTGATTTTTCAGAGGATAAAAAAGCCACTAATGCTGCTAACTCCTCTGCTTTCCCCACCCTTTTTGCCGGAATGTTGCTTGCTATGGAATCAACAATCTCCTCTTCGGTTTTTTTTGACGCTTCAGCTTGATACTTAATTAATCCATCCACTCTTTCCGTATGAGTAAATCCGGGACATACATTATTTATTAGAATATTGTGTTCCGCTAATTGATTTGAAAGGGTTTTCGACCAACCATGTACTGACATTCTAACCCCATTAGAAAGGATTAGATTGTCTATAGGTTGTTTTGCTGAAATTGAGCTAATGTTAGTTATTCTACCCCATTGATTCTTTTTCATAGAGGGTATAACTTTTCTAGTCACTCGAACAGCAGACAGAAAAGTTGATTCAAAAGTTTTCACCCAGTCACTATCATCCAATTCATCAAAATAGCCAGCCTTGGGACCTCCGGTATTGTTAACCAAAATATCAATATTACCGAGTTCTTTTTCTACATGACTAACAAGATTATCTATATCTTCTTTATTGCTTAGATCGGCCTGTATACAAAAAACATCTGAATTGGTGAGTTCTTTTATATCGTATGATGCCT
>DTSC01000055.1:1110-5419 GCA_012965625.1 Flavobacteriales bacterium
AAATAGCTAATTTGACGCCTTCTTTTGCTAACTCTATTGCAGAAGCTTTCCCTAGACCTTGACTTGCAGCAGTTACCAATGCCACCTTATTTTTAATTCCTAAGTCCATTTTATCACCAAAAAAAATTTACTGTTATTAATATATAATGCATCATAAATGAATTAATGTTTTATTTGTATGGTTTTATTATTATTTAAGAAAAGGTAGCAAGAATGTCTGATCAGGGAATGGGTAAGTCAGTTCTAAGGAAAGAGGATTATCGTTTCATAACTGGTCAAGGAACTTACACTGATGACATAAAACAACCAAACCAATTATATGCATACTTTTTAAGATCTCCTGTTGCTCATGCTATTTTGAAATCTATAAGCACCAAAAAAGCCGAGGGGAGTGATGGTGTTGTAGCCGTTTACACTGGAAAGGATACTGATGCAGCTCTTCCTTGTGGTTGGGAAACTCCAACTAAAGCAGGCACGCCTCCAATGGCAGAACCTCCATGGCCCATTTTTTCTCAAGAAAAAATACGATTTGTAGGAGAATTATTGGCAGTTGTAATTGCTGAAAGCGTTAATCAAGCAAAGGATGCATGTGAGTTAATAGAATATGATTATGATGAACTTGAAGCAGTCGTTTCACCTTTAAAAGCCCAACAAGATGGGGCTCCACAAATTTGGGAGGATATCACCAATAATCAATGCTTCGATTGGGAGCTAGGTGATAAAGAGGCGACTGAAAGAGCTTTTAGAGAAGCTAAACATCATGTAAAAATTGAACTGACCAATAATAGGCTTGTACCAAATGCCATGGAACCCAGATCCTACATTGGAATGTATGACAAAGGTAAAGATCAGTACACACTTTATACAACAACTCAACTACCCCATATTATTCGAATGCTTGTATGTGGGGTTCTTGGTTTGGAAGAACAAAAAGTCCGAGTGATTTCTCTAGATGTTGGTGGTGGTTTTGGATCAAAAGCCTTCCATTACGCTGAAGAATCCGTGGTTACTTGGGTTGCGGGAAAATTAGCACGGCCTATAAAGTGGACATCTGAAAGAAGTGAAGCCTTTATTAGCGATAGGCACGGTAGAGATCATATAACAACAGCAGAAGTAGCTATGGATTCTGATGGAAATTTCTTGGCTATGAGAGTGGATACTCTAGCTGCCCTCGGTGGATATTTGTCAGGGTCTGGTCCCGCTATTCCAACTTTTTTCTATGGCCCACTAATACCTGGTCCTTATAAGACCCCTAATATTTACTGCAACGTAAAAGGTATATTCACCAATACGGTTCCGGTGGATGCCTATAGAGGCGCAGGCAGGCCTGAGGCTACCTATGTCACTGAGAGGTTAGTTGAGGCTGCAGCCAGAACTATAGGCATTGATGCAATAGAATTACGCAAAAAGAATTTTATCCAACCTGATCAATTCCCCTACGCTTCGCCTGGAACACTAACATTCGACAGCGGTGATTATCAAGCTACCCTTGATTCAGCTCTTCAGGCAATTGATTATAAGAATTTCGAAAAAAGGAAAGAGAAGTCACGAAATATAGGAAAATACAGGGGTCTTGGTATCTCATGCTATATTGAAGCGTGTGGTATTGCCCCATCAAAGGTAACGCTTGAAGCTGGTGGAAGAGGTGGATATTACGAATCCGCAACAGTAAGAGTAAATCCAACTGGATCCGTTAGCGTCTTTATTGGCTCCCACTCCCATGGTCAGGGTCATGAAACAGTTTTTGCTCAAATAGTCCATGAGAAACTGGGTGTACCCTTTGAGTCAGTTGATATCGTTCATGGGGACACAGGACGAGTTCCTTTTGGAGTGGGTACAGTTGGATCTAGGTCGTTGGCTGTGGGTGGACCGGCATTAGTTAAATCCTTGGATAAAATTATCAATAAAGGCAAGGACATTGCCGCTCATTTACTTGAATCATCGGTAGATGAAATTATTTTTGAAAATGGTGAATTTTCAATCGAGAATTCCAATAAATTTGTTGCTTTAGGCGATGTTATTGGGGCCGCTTACGTTCCTGGAAATTATCCAATTGAAAGACTTGAACCTGGGCTTGAGGAAACATCTTTTTATGACCCTCCCAACCTAACTTTTCCCGCAGGCGCCCATATATGTGAAGTTGAAATTGACCCAGAAACGGGACAAACCAAGATAGAAAATTATTGTGTTTGCGATGACTTCGGTATCATAATAAATCCTATGATAGTAGAAGGACAGGTTCATGGCGGGGTTGCTCAGGGTATAGGGCAAGCAATGTTGGAGAATTGTGTTTATGAAGAGGAAACCGCTCAACTCCTTAATGGCTCTTTCATGGATTATACCATGCCAAGGGCTGATAGTGTGCCTCATATGACAGTAGAAACAAAAGTCACACCATGCGTACATGGCTTGGGAGTCAAGGGTTGTGGTGAAGCTGGCGCAATTGCTGCCCCTCCAGCAGTTATCCATGCAATAATAGATGCTCTTAAAGATTTAGGAGTTAAAGATTTCGAAATGCCTGCTACCCCAGATAAGGTTTGGAAAGCCATTCAATTAAGTCAGAATAACTAAGGTTGTAACACCGCCAAAAAAACAATAATTATCATTATAATAGTAGGTACCTCATTAATGATCCTGAAAAATCTAGATGGGTATTTATTTGCATCTGCAGAAAAATCCCTAAGACGTTGACCCAGAAAAATGTGAAAGAATGTCATTAAAATTACAAGTGCTATTTTAACCAATAACCAGGTCTCTATTCCCGAATAATAAAACAAAATTAAACCTGTAATCCAAACTAATGCCACCGAGGGATTCATGATAAATCTGTAGAGCTTTCTTTCCATAACCTTGAAGGTGTTGCTGGTGTTTTGTTCAATTTCTTTATCCGAATGATAAACGAATAACCTCGGAAGATATAGCAATCCTGCCATCCAGGCTATTACCGAAATTATGTGGATGGCTTTAATCCATAAAAACATATCTAATCCCACTTCGCTTCAGGTGGCATGGACATTAGGATCGCCTCGGTATTGCCTCCGGTTTTCAAACCAAATTGGGTACCGCGATCCCAAAGTAAATTAAATTCTACGTATCTCCCTCTTTTTAACAATTGTAGATTTTTTTCATTCTCATCCCACCCAATATCTTTTCTTTTCTTAATTATGCTGGGAACTACTTTTAGAAAAGCCATTCCTACTTCTTTAACAAATTCAAAATCCTTTTTCCAATCTCCAGTATTCATGTGGTCAAAAAATATACCCCCCTTTCCTCTTTCCTCATTTCTATGTGGAAGGAAGAAATATTCCTCACATTGCTTCCTAAAATTCTGATAATACGACTTGTCATGATTATTGCATGCGTCTCTGAAGGTATTATGGAATTCTTCAACGTCATCGTCATTTATTATGGTAGGAGTTAGATCTGCTCCCCCACCAAACCATTGCTCATCGGTAGCAATAAACCTTGTATTAAAATGAAAGGCTGGAATATATGGTGAGTGCATATGGGCAACAATGCTAATTCCACTGGCCCAATAATTTGGGCTATTTTCAGTCCCCGAAACATTTTCCCTAAATTCTTCTTTAAACCTGCCATTTACGGTTGAGATATTGACGCCTACCTTCTCAAAAACAGAGCCTTTCATAACACTCATCTCACCGCCGCCTTCACCAGAATGACTCCATTTGTTTCTAACAAATTTTTCTCCATCAATAGTTTCAAATTGAGAACAAAAATTATCCCTTAATTCTCTAAACCACTCACTTGCTAATTGTTTTTTATTTTCTTGATCCAAAACCTTTTCCTTTATTTCAGTTATCTGAAAATCTCCCTTATTTTTCTAATAAAGAAATGCACATTCTCCTCTGGTGTTGTCTTAAGAACTCCGTGCCCCAAGCCACACACCCACCCGGATCTTTCTTCCTCCGTCATAGATTCAACTTGCCTTATATATTCGTCAAAATCTCTTTTAAAATCATCAAGAGGTTTTGAAAGGATCTCCGGGTTAAAATTCCCCTGTATAAATCCTGTATTGGTATTATTTAACCAATATAAGAGTGTTTTGTTTTGATCAACTCCGATCCCAGCTAATTTTGTTTCCGAATTATTCATTTCTTGCATAAAAAATTCACTCTCAAAGGGATGTTTTGAGAAATATCCAACTTTTCCATCATGTGGTTCGATTAAATGCTTATATATATCTCTTGAATAGATCTCATAAGCCTCTTTATTAGAAATACTACCGGCAGATGTGTCAAATATCATAATTATTTCCGCTCCTGAATTGAGTTGTAAAGAAATATTCTTT
>DTSC01000056.1 GCA_012965625.1 Flavobacteriales bacterium
GTCAATCTCACCATCCCGACAAGATCAAAACCTGCTCCGTAAGAGTGGGTTTTATAGACGCGTTTAAAGTTTACTTTGATAAGCGATACAAAAACTACAGAGGCAAGCAAAGCTTGCAACAGGTTTTGGTTTTGCGTACCCCCCCCCCTCTCACCGAGGCCAAAGGCCGATGTAATCTCCCCTTTTTTTTGCAATACCTTTTATAATTGAAAGGGATTTCAATTTTGTAATTGAATTTGTTAAATTTGAATAAACCATATAGGAATATAAACACAATTAAAATACATGGGAAAATCACAAGAGACATTTAACAAGAAGGAAAAAGAAAAAAAGCGTTTAAAGAAAAGGCAAGAGAAACAAAAGAAAAAGGAAGAGCGCAAAGCCAATTCTGCTAAAAGCAATGACCTTGATAGCATGATTGCTTATACTGATGAATATGGACGTATTTCAGACACTCCGGCTGATCCGGTAAAAATGAAAAAGGAAATTGATGCTGAAAGTATTGAGATTAGTGTTCCCAAGCAACCAAAGGAAAAGTTTGATGTACTTCGAAAAGGAAAAGTAGAATTTTTTAATGATTCAAAGGGTTATGGGTTTATCAGGGAACTTGAGAGTCAAGAAAAATTCTTTGTACATGTTAACGGCTTATTAGAAGAGATAAAAGAAAACGACAGGGTTACTTTTGAGCTAGAACGGGGATTGAAAGGTATGAATGCGGTCCGTGTAAAAAAGATATAGCTATTTGATAATCTGATACAATTTAAGGCTGCTCCGTAGGTGTAGCCTTCTTTTTTGCAATATCTGAATAATTGAAAGGGATTTCAATTTTGAAATTGGCTTCGTTAAATTTGATAAAACCATAATGGGTTTATAAACGCAATTGCGTTTATCCCTATGTTGTGCAAACATAAAAACGAAAAAAAATGACCAAATCGACTACACTACATGTGACATTGCTTTTATTCGTCACTATTAATTTGTGTCGCGCACAAAACATGGTCCCGAATCCGAGTTTTGAAAATTATTCAAATACATTTTGTGGCATACAGGTACCGACTGACTTCAATCAAATTATGATTGATTGGGAAAACCCAACTTTAGCTTCTCCTCAGGTATTCTTCACTAACATAGTCAATACATGTTACAACTATCAGCCGTTTAGCCTATACAGTGGTCCGATAGGTATAAAAGGCAACCAAAGTCCACGTACTGGTAATGCAATGGTTGGTCTTTGGTCATTTACCATACCGAATCTTGACCAGAGGCAGTATGTGCAAGCGGAATTAACCAGTCCTATGATTACAGGGAACACCTACGTAATTGAATTTTATGTTTCTCTTGCGGATTCCATGGAACTTTCAATTGACAAAATAGGCGCATATCTATCTGTAAATAAACCAGCTCACACCAGTGACGGACCTTTAAACTATACCCCTCAGGTTTTGTCTAGCACCTTTGTTAATGACGTGTCGAATTGGGTCTTAATATCAGACACTATAGTAGCTCAAGATGCCTATTCGCATATTACAATTGGTAACTTTTATGATGATAATTCAACAAATACGATGGCAAACTCTACAAGTTCAGGAGCTGTTGGTACCTATGGAGCATTCTATTTTGTCGATGACGTTAGAATAGAAGAGATAAATACCACTAGAATTAATGATATTCAAAACGATAAGCTTTTAATCTATCCGACAAATGTGACAGAGATATTAAATCTTAACATTCCATTTGATTCTTGGGTTGAAATCCATAATTGTCGAGGTCAGTTAATCTATTCCCAGTATATGGGGAATGGATTGAAAGAAATTAATATGTCTAACTTTTCAAAAGGCATTTATATCGTTTCTGTTCAAAATGGTGTAAAAGCCTTAATCCGTAGAATTGTAAAATAAACATTTGCCAATTAAAAACAAAAAGAAATTATGGATCAAGAACTAAAAACAATGATTGACAATATGCCTTTAAAATATCTAAAATAAATAGAAACCCAAGTGAAAAGTCCAGGTAATAAATCAAATAAAAGAGTACACAAGCACCAAAAGCGAATAGAAGAGCTTGAATCAGAAAATGCAATATTAAAAGAGAAATTAAATCGGTTTTCGGAAACAAAGGATACCGTTAAAGCTCCTGAAACCTTCGTTCCTGTTTTTAATAAGGCTCAGGAAACGGTTAAGGAATATTTTAGAAATATTGATTTCAATCCGTCTCAAGGAACTATCACTATTAATGACGATCGATATGTGTTAATCAGGGCTTCAGCATTGTCATATGACTTTTTCAAGGTAATAAAACAATTATACCGTGATGAAGATGAAAATGAGGCATTTAATATTGGACAAAATTTCTTGTTTGACATTGGTCATTTAATTGGGATGGAAGATGCTAAACAGTTTCACAAAAAAATGAATCTTAAGGATCCCATTGAAAAACTATCAGCTGGCCCTGTACATTTTGCTTACAGTGGCTGGGCTTTTGTGGATATTCTTCCTGAAAGTCGTCCTACTCCTGATGAAAATTATTTTCTAAAATATCGTCATCCTTATTCTTTTGAAGCCGATTCATGGATTAAAAAAGGACAAAAATCAGATAAACCAGTATGTATAATGAATGCAGCTTATTCTTCAGGCTGGTGTGAGCAAAGTTTTGATATAGAATTAACAGCTGTAGAAATATCATGTAGAGCCAAAGGAGATAAGCATTGTACTTTTATTATGGCACCGCCAGATAAAATAAAGGAGCACTTAACAGCTAGCAAACTGAATGTGCCTAAACGTCCTAAAATTCCAGTTTTTTTTGAAAGAAAAAATATTGAAAAAGGGTTGAAAAAATCATTAGAAGAAAAAGAAATTCTTCTAAGGGAGATACACCACCGGGTAAAGAACAATCTTCAAATTATTACTAGTTTTCTCAATCTTCAATTCAAAAATATTGAAGACAAAAATGTGATTGACGCCATTTTAAAAAGCAAAAGCAGGATCAATTCAATGGCACTTATCCATACCAAGCTTTATCAATCGGATAACCTTTCCTCTATTAATTTTGAAGAGTATATCAATGAAATAGTACAATCTATTACAAACTGCTATGTAATTGACAATAACATAAAATGTATTGTGAAGTATTCAAGTGCTATTTTTGACATTGACCTCAGCATCAATCTTGGACTCATTATCACTGAACTACTAACCAATGCTTGTAAACACGCCTTTAAAGAGAAAAGGGATGGTTTCGTTAAAATAGAGCTCACAAGTATGACAAACAACAAACACCAACTAATTATTGAAGACAACGGACCAGGGTTACTACAAGATATAGACATGAACAATCCGAAAACACTTGGACTTGATATTGTGGTCGGCTTGATAAACCAAATTAACGGAACAATAGAAACCAACTCAAACAATGGTCTCAAATATGTAATAAACTTTGAAAACTAAAAAACGATTCGCTAACGAAAAATAAACTGCATTTGCCATAGGTCCAAAGGTTCTTAGAACTCCCTGCGGAGACTCCTATGGAGCATCCCTTTGGGAAAAACCCAGCTTATTTTGAACGTTATCACTAATCTTATTTTCAAAAATAATCTTCTGCCTTTATTGAGGTATTAAATTGGTGGTGCTTCCCGATTCATAGAATTGAGGATCCTTGATCCGCAAGCGGATCAGGATCGGTGCTTTTTTAATTACAATGCTTGCTCTTATCAGTTAGAACAAAGGAAAAGATCATCTCCCCATCCCGACGAAATACAATGGCCTCTCCATAGGAGTGGCCTTCTTTTTTGTAATAAGTTTATTATTAAATGGATTGATTAAATTTGGAGACAAACATATAATCCGTACGATCTAATGGGCAATTATATTAAATTGAAAGATTGGTTGAAATCAAACCTTTTTCCTGGATCCATACTGATTGTTGGGATAGTAGTTTTTTTGATTGCATCTGTCTTCAATACTGAATATGCAATTTCACCATCATTACGATTATCTTTCTATATCTCATTTTTTCTTTTATTTCTCTTTTTTTTCTTTTTTTTCATAGAAAACAAAAGTGTACTAGCAGTAAATGTTGTTTTACTCTCTCTTTTAATATTAGTCATAGAAATAGCTTGCTTTTTTATGCTCAGCATGCCTGTTGCTTATCAAAAAGATTTCAAACTCCCTGATCTTCCTGATGATCACATTGGGAAAAATATTGGAACAGTACCATTTGCTGATAGTGTTTACCATAAGGTATTAATGGATAATAACGATACCGTTTATGATGTAAGATATTCTATTGATGCCAATAGTTTACGTATTACTCCAGGTCATGATTCAGCCAAAAAGGATTTTGCATTATTTTTTGGATGTTCAATTGCATTTGGATTGGGTCTTGAAGATAATGAAACATTGCCTTATCAATTTCAAGAACTATCTGGAAAATATAATTCATATAACTATGCATATGAAGGGTACGGAACAAATCACATGTTAGCTCGATTGGAATTTCAAGATCTGTCTCAACAAGTTACAGAAAAAGATGGAATAGCAATCTATATATTCTTTTGGGATCATATTTATCGGGCTATTGGCAGTATGGACAGGTATTGTGAATGGTTATTTAATGCACCTTATTATACTTTGGAAGATGAGAAATTGGTTCGAAAAAAAATGTTCAAAGATGGCAGGTACTTCTTGTCAAAGACTTATGAATATATTCACCAAACCAGTATTGTTAAACAATTTGAAATAAATTTTCCATACCAACTAACCAGTGATCATTTTGATTTAGTCACAGAAATGATTCTAAAATCAAAAGAAAATTATTCTAGCCAATTTGGAAATGACAATTTTTACGTTGCATTATGTCCATCTTATATAACTTACACAAAAGATGAAATGGTGCAATTTAAATTGCACATGGAGAAAAAGAACATAGAATCTATTGATCTTAATGATTTCATCCAATATGGCCCTCAGCACACTTTAGGTGGAGATCCTCATCCAAATGCAAATACTATCCAAATAATTGTTAAAGAATTGTGTAACCGAATAGCTAAAATCAAGACTCCAATATCATTGCATTAGCTTATAAATAGTGAGATTAAGACTGAAAAGACTGTCCTGTAGAATATAGGGGAATCAATAATCGGCTAAAGCAGAAAAAGTACAGGAAAAAAGTTACCAATTTTACTATTTGAATAATTGTGGTTCTGACTGGTTTCATTGCTTGTAATTTTACGCTTTATTTAATTTAACATTTCCTATATCTCAATTCTAGGAATAGCAGTTGAAAAATTAGTTAAAATTAATAAAAGAGGCAATTATGGAAAGATATTATTGCAGCATGACAGCCGCTAGACAAATAGACTATAAATCAATTG
>DTSC01000057.1 GCA_012965625.1 Flavobacteriales bacterium
AATGCAACGCTAACGATATCAGGTGATAATTATTCGCCTTATATAGCCGAAATTGCTATTACTAATTGTGCTATCCCACCTACAGCCAATTTTGTTTCATCAGATACCAGTGTTGTTTTTTGTGGTTCCTCCTCAGAAACAGTAACCATATTGGATGCATCAATATATGGGCCTGATACCTGGACCTGGACGGTTACCCCTTCTAATGTGATTTATGTTAATGGAACCAATCAAAATTCACAACATCCGCAAATGCAATTTACCATTCCGGGAATTTATACTATTTCCCTTTTGGTAACAAACTCATACGGTTCTGATGCATTGACGGCTACTGATATTATAACAGTAAGTTCAGGGAAAATAATCCCATTTGCCGAGGACTTTGAATCTGTTTCATTTCCACCTGAAGGCTGGTCAATAAACAACCCTGATATGGGCATTACATGGGGGAGAAACACCAACGCTGTGGGTAAAGGGAATAGTGCTGCGAGTGCTTCTATTAATTATTACTCCTATCCAGATATGGGTGAACGAGATGAAATGATTTCTCCAATAATAGATCTTGTCAATGAACCAGACGCCAGCCTTCACTTTGACCTCGCATATGCTCAATTTAGCAATTATATTGATACCCTGGCAGTGTATGTCTCAACTGATTGTGGGGTGTCATATGATCCAAACCCCATTTATCTCAAATATGGAAATATGCTGGAAACTGTGCCCAGTTCTGGAGGGAGTTTTGTCCCTGGCTCCGCTACTGACTGGAGAAACGAAGCTGGAGATCTTTCCCCTTATATTGGAAACCAAGTAGTTTTAAAATTTGTGGGCACCTCCGGATATGGCAATAATCTATACATTGATAATATTAATGTTTTTTCTTCAAATACTTTACCATTGGTTGATTTTATGGCCTCAGATACTTCAATTTCATGTAACGGTACTGCTGACACAATTAGCTTTTTGGACCTGTCTTTATATGACCCAAGTTCATGGACTTGGTCCTTTTCTCCCGGAACGGTTTCTTTTTTAAATGGCACCAATGCAAACTCTCAAAACCCACAGGTCAAATTTAATGATTATGGCTCCTATACAGTAATGCTAATTACTGCTAATAATGCTGGCAATGAATTTCATGCTAAAGCTGATTACATCCTGATTGAAGAGCCTTCTGTTGCTCCCTTCACTGAAGCTTTTGAGAACCAGTTAATTCCCCCTAATGATTGGCAGCTGGTAAACCCAGATAATGACAAGACCTGGGATCTCAGCTTAACAGCCACTGGAAATGGGGCCAGTATCGCTTCTGCTTATCTGTACAATTATGCATATTATGCCCCTGGAGAGATAGACGAGCTGATATCGCCCACAATTGATCTTAATGGAGCTGCAAGTGCTAATTTGACCTTTAACATAGCATATAGAATATACTCTACTGCTTATGAAGACAGTTTTAAAGTATTTGTTTCAACAGATTGTGGCGCTTCTTTTCACCCTAACCCTATTTATGCAAACGGAGGAATCACGCTTCAAACGTCCTCAGGATCCGCAAGTTCTTTTACTCCTTCTCAGCCAAGTGACTGGAGGAATGAGTTTATTGACCTCTCATCCTATGTTGGGGGCAATATTATATTAAAATTTCAAGCCATAAACGATTATGGAAACAACTTGTTTTTGGATGATATAAATATTTCTGTGCCAGGCACTTTTCCTTCTGCTGATTTTAGCACATCCTTAACAAGCATGTATAGCTGTGAAGGAACCTCACAGGTTATAGATCTATATGAGTCGTGTGCAAACAACCCAAGCAGCTGGGATTGGCAAATTGCTCCTGGCAGTTTTACCTATGTCAATGGGACTAATGAATTTTCTGAAAATCCCCAGGTTAGGTTTTTGGCCTTGGGAGCTTACACCGTACAACTTAAAGCTTCCAATTCTTTTGGTGCAGACTCCGTCACAAAATCAATTATAATTGATTCAGTAGATGCTGCATTCACCATGTCAAATGACACATTGTTTACTGGTCTCGTTTATGATTTTACTAATGCGAGTTTTGGCGAAAGCACCTGGTATTGGGATTTTGGTGATGGCATGTTTAGCAACCAGGAAAACCCAATTCACGCCTATGCTGATACGGGTCACTATAATATTTCGCAATTTGTTGAAAACACCCTTACTGGCTGCTCAGACTCTGCTATTAAAGAGGTTTTTGTGGCACCATACCCTGGTACAGGCATGTCCTTGATAGATGGCCAGATATTTATAAAAATAGCACCCATTCCATCAGATGGCGTCTTTGACATTAATTATAGTTATCCTTTCAATAGCTCTGGGATTATAAATATTTACAATATTGTTGGCCAGAAAATTTATAGCAGCCCATTTGAGACTAAAAAACATGGTATCCATCACATTGATCTGTCGGAAAACCCAAAGGGTATTTATTATGTACATATAAGCACAACACCCTCAGCAGGTCTAGCTAATTCCGAAACTTCTAAGTCTTTTATAATCGTAATCAAATAACATTTGGGCTTTTATTGTTAAACGGCACAAAATAGTTTTGGGACAAAAATTATGCATCCAATAATAACAGAAATAATTGCAGTTATTAATACAGCCCCTGCAGAAATGTCTTTAATTAATTTTATTTTTTCGTTGTACTCTTGAGTAACTTCATCTGCTAAATATTCAATAGCCGTATTTAAGGCCTCTGCCATTAAGACCAGTCCTATAGCCAATAATATAATAGACCATTCATTGCTAGTCAGCTTCGCAATAAATCCAAGGCCAGCGACAATAACCAAGGCAAGTAATTGCAGCCTTGCATTTTGCTGTCTTTTGAAAAGCTGAATAATCCCTCTGCTTGCATTATTAAAGCTTTTAATACGGCCTTTAATATAAGTCATCATGAAAATTAAACTTAGGGATGTAGTTAATCCTTTGTTCCTTCAAAACAAAGAAAGCGCTACCAATTTTTTCTTCCTTTACTTATTTACTCAAAATTTTAAATTCTATGCGCCTATTGAGCTGTTGCCCTTCTTCCGTTTCATTGGACGATATGGGTTGAGATTCTCCATATCCCTTAAATTCTAATCGTTCTTTTTTTATCCCCTTTTCAGTAAGATAATCAACAACTGATTTGGCCCTGTTCTCTGAAAGTTTTTGATTATATGTGTCGGAGCCCTTGTCATCTGTGTGTCCTGATATTTCAATTTGCATAGTAGCATTGGTTTTAATCAAATCAAGCAACCTATTTAGCTCTGCTGTTGATTCAGGCCTTAGCGTCGCCATATCAAAATCGAAAAAGATATTATTTAAAACAATTTTAGATCCGGCAGTTAATTTATGCAGTTCAATATCTCTTTCAACTTCCTGGTACCCATAGGAAGCGGGAATGTTTACATTTTCCGAGTGGAACAGATATCCTTCAGCATTTACAATGATGCCATAATTTTTACCAGAGGGCAATGTTACCAGGTATTTTCCTGTCGTACTATTGGATTCAAAATCTGCAACAACTTCATTAAGTGCGTTATCTACAATTTCAATTTTTGCTGATATCTTTTCGCCACTAAGCGCATCACTTATTATTCCTTTCAGCAGGGTGAGCTGGGGCTGGATCGGTTCTGTAGGAGGATCGATAAAGGTGATCATGTATAAATCTCTTTTACCTAAACCATCTTTCTTTACTGATGAATAGTACGCATGCCTGCCACTTGCGGACACTACAAAAGCGACATCATCATCAGGGGAGTTGATGGGATATCCCAGGTTTTTGGGTTTTGACCAGCTTCTTCCTTTAGCTGTGGACTTAAAGATATCATATCCACCCATGGTTTTATGCCCCTGGGAACTGAAATAAAGTGTTTTTCCATCAGGGTGAATAAATACGCTTTCCTCATTATACTTTGTATTTATATTTCTGCCTAAATTTTTTGGCTTCTTCCATATTTTTCTTCGCTTATCCCATTTGCTCATATAGATGTCTCTTCCTCCGAAAGCACCCTGCTCAGGCCTGTTGCTGACAAAATATAATGTTTTACCATCATAAGCCAAGCAAGCGGTGGATTCATGGTGCTCTGTATTAATAGGGGCAGGAAATTTCGTTACTTCAGACCACTTTTCTCCCTTCAAAAGACTTTCATAAATGTCTCCATTCCCCTCTTCATCATCCCTGTAAACAAATAAGCGCTGTCCATCAAATGATAAACCAGCAATCGCATCATTTCTTGGTGTATTTACCGGTTTGCCCAAATTCCTTGGTTTTGACCATTCCCCATCCTTATCATAGGAGATATAAATGTCTTCCAGGTATTCCTGAGCATAATCGTCATAGGTATCGCCCGTACTTCCTTTTCTTCTGGAAGTGAACATAAGTATAGATTCATCTGCTGAAATGGTTGAAACATAGTCGGTATATTCCGAGTTTATGACACTTCCGAGATTTTCAATTTTGACATTTAGGGGAGTTTTTACCAGCTCTTTACCGAATTTGCATTCCGAAATATTGTTCTTTACCTGCAAAATCATCTCTGCAGCTTGCTCTGGCAATGTCTTTTGAAATTTGGCATATTCATCAATCGCTTTATCCCATTCAGCATTCAGGTGGTATGCAGAACCAAGTGAATGTAATAAATCTGGATGGGCTGCAGGGTCAAGTTTGTTCGCCTTTACCAAATAGGGTATTGCTTTAGTTTTATAAGGGGAATTAAGATAACATTCGCCGATTTTATAATTCAAAAAACCATTGTCAGGATTAAAGGCATTGGCTTTCAAATAATGCTCCAATGCTTCTGCAAACTTCCCTTGACCTGAGAGATTATTCCCGGCATAAAAGTCATCAAATGCACTTTTAAATTCCTGCTTTTTGTCTTTGAAATTACCTTTCTTAAACTCGACATTTTGGCTAAAAACAGCTCCAGACCATAAAAGAACACAAGCTAATATTATAAAATTGATGATTGTTTTCATACGATGAGTATTGAATGAAATGAATGTATCAAAAAATTAATGATCAAGACCAAATTAGGAAAACTCTTAATGTAAAACAATTTTTATCGTTCGATACACATCCTTCTCACATTTTACAGAAGCTATGTACAAGCCCTTTCTTAATTGATATAAATCCAGATTAATTCTTTTTTCAGCAGGAAGAAGATTGAGCACCTCTCTTCCCATAATATCTGTAATTGTTACTTGTTCAATATTCACACTGCTATAAACAGAGATCTCTCCAAAAGTGGGATTTGGGAACACTTTAACTTGTTCTTCAAACAACATTACTGCTAAGGCATTGGGAACAGGTGCAATTGTTATGCTATCTGTTGTGCCTAAACTCTCATTATAAAAACTGCCACTTGAATTTAATTTCAGTTTAACTGCCTTAACCATATATTCATAATCTCCTGCATATAATACAGCAGGATCTGAAAATAAAGTATCTGTCAGAATAGCACTGTTAGCTTTGCCCCATATTCCATCTGGTAACAACTTTCTATAAACATTGTAGCCATCAATGGAACTGTCAAGGGAAGCCACCCATTGCAGGTCTGCTGCATTTGAAATATCCGTTACTAAAAGATCAGAAGGAGGTCTCAGATAATACATTCTTAATGACGGATCACCAAACTGTGCTACATGAACCCCTTCTCCTGTCACAAACCCTCCACCATAGTCTATTGACATATAATCAGAGTTCTTCTCCTGGCTTATCTTTGCAGCATATCCTAAATGGGTACCCATGGCCATGTTATGGTAATGGAAATTAGGCCTGCCTGCCCATGAAACTGCTAAGGTTTTACCGCTCGCTAACGTAGACCTAAGCAAATTATCTCCACTATCCCAATCTCCAAAGTAGCTACCAAACAACATTGTAAAAGTGGCCAGAATATCATTCGATGATAAATCAGAGGAATACATCCTTGCTCCGTTATTCAAGCCTTGAGCACTATTGTATGCACCAGCGCCACAACCATAAGACCATAAATAGCTGCTTGAAACTAAAGTGGTAAAATAATCTAGACTATCAACCACCCCTGCAGGCCCAAAAAAAGAATTAAAATTCCTATATCCGTTTTGGGCAAATCCATCTGGGAAAGTAGAAATATTTCCCTGGTCAATTAAGCCTTTTTCCTGAGGGATGTATTGTCCTGTCTTAAAGTCATGCGCTTTTGTTAAGTATTGGGCTAAGAGGGCCTCCTCTGATAAAGAAAAGGTTGTTAGATTGTTAAAATCCACCCTGCATACTTCCAGCTCTAAAGCAGAAGGCACTGTACTTTGATCAAACTTTCCATCTCCGGGAATGTTCTGATTCCTGGAGCTTGATGCTATGGTGTTATTAACTGAGTTGTCAGTCCACACGCCATCCATATCTGCATAATACACATCAGCTGGCCAGGCACCTTCATGGTCAGCGTGACCATCAGGGTAAAGATTTCCTGAATATGGCACTGGGATATGACCAAATAGATAAACTGCTTTTAAATCCGGCAATGAATTGTATTGATTTGTTATCATTGCTTTAACATTCTGTGGCGTGTTATTTGGGTTAACCGCAATTCTTGTATGATTCCACCCATCATTATGTAGATCACTTTCCAATTGGCTTATTTCTGTTTCGAGGGTTGTTCCAAAAGTACTATCAATTAATATTAAAAGGTCACCTTTATTTGGGGAGAGGTCAAGTTTAATGCCAGCATTGATATATCCCCATGCATAAATTGTATTTCCATCACGCAACTGGACATGATATTCATAGGAAACACCTGAAGAAACAGAGTTGTCTGTAAACGAGAGTGTACTGCTAGGAAAAGATGCAATTGAGTTGCCCCAACCCTGTGCTCCCTTGAGCTTGCGCCAAATAAGATACGTGTCGGGGACCGTGTTTTGGTTGTCTTCCCAAATTAATGTGATTGATGCCGGAGAAGCTTGAATTGTTGCAGAAAGCTCTACCGTCAATAGCTTACCATAATTTTGTGCATCCAAGGACAGGCTACTAGCCATAAGTATTAGTAAAAAGCAGTGTTTTTTAAATTTACTTTTCATATTCTTCCCTGCACTTTCGGTAAATTCATTATAGCATTGGAGTGTAGCTTGTCCCTTTCCCATAACGGAACGGGTTAGGAGTTATATAACGAAAATAGATTTCCATACCACCTTTACCATTACTGGCTGCTGATAAGTCTGATACATTTATATCATAACTAAATCCAAGGGAATAGTTTGCATATTCAAATTGGATAACCGGGACAAAAGCGTCATTTACACGAAAAAAACCGCCCGCAGAAAATGCCGATTCCTTTCTGAATCCTGTGTACTTTGACTCTTCACTTACCCGGTATCTTATCATTGTTCCCAACAATAATTCATCCGACGGACCTTGGTGTTGATAAAAAATGCCTGGCTGAAATGCTAAAACAGTGTTCTTCATACCAATAGAAGCACGGCCGTGGACAATTATTTTCTGATATAATTTTTCTTCTTCTGCTTTATAAAAAACACCCTGGGGTTGATTGATATGGAATAATGCAACACCCAAATTAGCCTTAACACCATCATTAGAAGTCATTGTTTTTTGATTTGAACTGTATTTCCACATGATGCCTCCGGAAAAATCTCCATATGAGTAGTTGCCTAACTCTGTTGTTTCACCAGAGGAAAGGGCAGGATCATATCCGCTTATTCCATCATCCTGGTTACCCCATTTCAATGAAGAACCATTAATGGTTCGTTGTGCAAAACCTCCCTGAATTCCTGCGGAAAGGGCGCTCTTGTCATTCAGTTTCGCATGATAGGAGAGCATAAGGTTTGCCTGGGTAGTACCCATTTCGGTATCTCCTGCTTTATCACTAAACGCAACAAGGCCCAATCCCAAGGCTCCTTTTGTTAGCTTTTGCTTAAAGACCTTCATGTCAAATGCCATAGCATACGTAGTATAGGGAGAAGCAATACTGCTCCACTGGTCTTTATAATTGATGACTGCCCGCTGGTCACCAGGAAAACTCCCTGCTGCTGAAGGATTCGCCAATATTGGAGAGGCAAAGTATTGGGAAAAGTGGATGTCCTGACCAGCAGCTATATTATATACAAAAAGGTTACCTCCAATTAGTAGAAAAATAGCGAACTTAATTTGCATAGCTGTTTTCATAATAATACAATTAGGTAAAGAAATTATTAGTCATAAATTACCATAGTTACCTTGCTAAAGAAATATTGCCCTGGCTTTCTATAATCTCATCATTTATCAAAGTTGCTTTTACATAATAAACAAAGACGGCTTCATTCATTGTCTTTCCATTATAGGTACCATCCCAACCAATAGCCTGATCATTGGTCTCAAACACCTTCTCTCCCCATCGGTCATAGATAATAAAGGTAAGCTGATCAATTCCTTTGCCTTGTACATAAAGCTTGTCATTCTCTCCATCAGCATTAGGCGAGAAAATATTGGGTATGTATACGTAAGGAGTAAAGCACAGCTCAGACGATGCGACAACATAAATATTGCCGGTAACTGAACAAGTGTTTGAATCAACAACAACAACCGAATAGACACCAGGTGCCAGTACAGCAAGGTCTTCTAAGGTGCTACCCCCCTGGTCATTCCACAAATAGGTATAGGGAATGGCACCGCCGGAAACCGTTAGATCAACCGAACCATCATTTTCTCCGGAACAGCTCTCATCTGTAACGAGAAATGACAGGGAAGGCACCTCAAAGACTGAGATGTTAATGGTATCTGAATCACCGCAATTGCCACTTATGGCATAGACTATTTCATGTGTGCCGGGACCAGCAACAGAAGGATCAAATTCTCCTGAATTTATATCAGCAATACCGGTACCAGACCAAATACCACCTCCGTCTGAGGCATTTAGATTAAATGAAGGGATGTTTATACAAGCCGGACTTACAGCACTTATTGTAGCGTTTAAGCTTTGGTCAACAACTATAGAACTTGTAATGATACTATCACACCCTGATATTGTGGCTAACGTATCATAAAAGACCCCAGCTTGTGAGGTGTATGAGCCATCGGGAAGCTGAACGCTATCGCCCTGACAGATTGTATCATATGTGCTTATTGATGAAGAAGGCAATACACTAAGTGTTAGATAAGCAGTATCTCCGGAATTATATACAGCATAGGTTGTTGAAGTCGCTGGGATCGCCATATAGAAGGAATCCGTGCTTAGCACCGGTGTAAAGGTTGCTGAATCAACCCAATTATATGAAGACGCCCCACTTGCAATTAGCAATATTGAGTCACCTTCACAAACAGATGTATCTGAAACAAGAATGTTACAAGGCAATATGATCAATGAATCTGTAATTGTCAAACACAATACTGTGTCTGTTATCGTTATAGAGTGGTTTCCGGGAGGCAATAATGTAATGGTATCTGTACTTCCATCACTCCATAAATATGTGTACGTACTTGCTCCTGAAGGAGACACCCAAGTACTATCGTCTTCACAGCCGTCGGAAGGCCCGGTTAAATTGCTTTGAAAATCGTATCCAAATCTCGCAATAGTTCCATTATCAGTGGTATTATAATTAGTGCTGTAATAAGCTCCACCACCGAGATCTACTAGTGGTACGGACGTAATATTAGAAGAGTCATAGCCAGCAAATTCAGATCCCAACCATAAGCTGCCATCTATAGGATTTATCGTAATTGGGGCTCTTACATTTGCCATTGAACCGCCAAAGTAGGTGCCCCAAAGCAATGCACCATCATTGGACAACTTAGCCAAATAAATATCTGCCCCACCAGCTCCACTAGTGCTTTTATAATATGCTCCGTTTCCAGGATCTACTGTGAAACAATCTGTGCTCTTTGTAAAAAATGAAAAATAAACATTGTCACAAGCATCCGTAATTAATTTCTCAACTATTGTGCCTACTATATTATTGTCGGTTTCTGAACCAGAACCGCCATAATAGGTGGAGAACTGCATGATGTTGCTATCATTAAACTTCAATAAAAACACATCTGATAACCCTCCTATGGTATTTTTATAATAGCCACCTAAACCTGCATCCAGCGTATCCATGTCAGTAGATTTAGTATAGCCAGAAACAAAAACATTTCCCTGACTATCGCAGGTGACCGCCCTTCCTTCTTCATCATTTGTGCCTCCAAAGAGAGTAGCCCAAATCCGCTGACCAAAACTATTAAACCTTATAATAAAGGCATCTTTACCTCCTGCTAATGTGGTATCATAATAGGCTCCTGAGCCTGCATTAAATAAAGGAAAATCAGGAGACTCTGTATATCCGGTAACGACTATGTTTCCATTGCCGTCAATAGCGATGTCTTTAGCATCATCGTCATTTGTCCCTCCATAAAAGGTAGCCCAATTCAAAACGGTTGTGGGGCTAAATTTTAAGATGAATGCGTCCTTGCCTCCTGCAACAAAATCCTGGTTAAATGCCCCGGACAATGTTTTGAATTTTGCATCCTGTGCAGATCCTGCCACAAATAAATTTCCATAATCATCCGTTACAATGGACGTTGCTTTTTCTAATCCTGAATTAAAGCCATAAAAAGTTGCCCATAATCTATTGCCAGTATTATCAAATTTTAAGATGAATGCATCAGCTTTACTTCCGTTGTTTGAATCAAAAAACTTTGTGGCGTCCTGTAAGGGGAACAATGAAGAAAAAGTTTGCCCTGCTATATACACATTTCCATTGATATCAATTGTGAGATCGTTTGCTTGGTCCGTTGCTTCGGCACCATAATAGGTAGCCCATAATAAAATCGCATTTTTATCAAACTTTAGTATAAAGATGTCATTGCCAGTACCTGTATCTGAATAAGTAGAATCAAAATAAGTTCCGGTATTTATTAGGG
This sequence comes from Flavobacteriales bacterium, assembly GCA_012965625.1. Lineage (GTDB taxonomy): Bacteria > Bacteroidota > Bacteroidia > NORP154 > NORP154 > UWMA-0041. The sequence continues at coordinate 10,856 of DTSC01000057.1, forward strand.
GTAAATCCAGCGCAGAGGTATACCCTGTAACAAATACATTCCCATTATTATCAGCCGCAATGGCTCTTGGCCCCACGAGGTTGTTACCCGTATACATGGTACACCAGGTTAATGGCGGGTCAATGATGATCGTTTCAGAAATTTTCTGCTGTGATAAGTTATATCCTACCTCATAGGTGTTTTTAGCATCCCCACCATATTTAAAGGCATCATACGATTCACTTATGGTTTTAAGATCATAATTACACGTTTCCTGTGCCTTGCTTTCCTTGTTATAGGCATACAGCTTTCCTTCGTGAATGGCTCCCAAAGGTGTTTTTATTTTCAACTCCCCGTTTTCCAGGGATAATTTCCCAGCACCTTCATAAATCAACTTTAATTGTTCCAGGTCCGCTCCTGGCCTGACTTCAAAATCATATTTAATCCCTTTATCTCCATGGCTATATATGACCCAGTCAATATTGGGGTAGATGTTTTGAATAATTATTTTCTTAAAATACCTTACGTGCCTGATACCATCAGGACAGAATTGATTAAAATAATTTACCTTGTTGATCAATTCGCCTTCAGCTATAATATTCCGTTTAAGAATAGTGCCGTTTTTAGGTTTAATATCATAGCGGGCCCAGGTCGTTATCTTAGTTTTTTCATATCCATGCTCTGATCCTGCAATTTTCTTCTTTTCCTTTTTTACGTTCAGCAGGTAGATGGACAAGCCTTCATTAGTAAGCAAAATATCCACACCAGGAGCTTTGCCACGATAGAGAACATCTTCTCTGACCTCTCCCTTATTATCCGTAAACTGCCCTTTGTTTTCTTCAAAGTGGATGGTCTTATTCGCAAAGAAGTTCTGCGTTTTCAGGGCGTAGGCACCTTCGTTTATTTGGTCTTGACCAAAAGAATAATTTATCACTATGGACAACAAAAATATAAAGGCCAGTAAATTTTTCATAGGCATTGCTTAAGTTTACTAAGATAGGTTTTTCTTTCAAAAAACCTTTACATCATGGGCGTATACTTTGTCCCTTTCCCATACTTGAATGGGTTAGGCGTAATATATTTAAAGGAGATCTCAAATCCGCCAGCACCGTTGGTAGCCTCTTTTAATGATGACATATTCACGTCATAAGATATTCCCACTGCAAAACTGGCCATTTCAAACATAAACGATGGTATAAACGCATCTCCTACCCTGTAATAAGCCCCTAAAAGAACAGCTGTTTCCTTCATAAGCCCTGTATATTTTGATTCCTCTTTTATCGTATGCCTAATCATACCCCCTGCAGAGATCTCATTAAGTGGCCCTTGCTGCAGATACAGCAAAGCCGGAAGAAAAGCGAGCGAAGATCCCTTTAATCCGATATTCAGTCCGGCATGCGCAATAAATTCCCTGTGCAGCTTTTCGAGGTCTAACCCTTGCTTGGGTGTATTAAGGTGATAAACGGCAATGCCCGCATTGGCACCCAGGTGGTCGTTGCTGGATATATTCGTGGAACCTTTGCCATAGCTCCATGATACTCCCATAGAGAGGTCACCAAAGGCATAGTTTTCATAGATCCCTGATTCTCCGGAGGCAATTGCCGGAGCATAGCCATCGCCATCATATTGAGCACCCCAGCGTAAATCAGCTTCATCGAGTTTTCTTTGTGCAAAGCCCCCTTGCAAGCCAGCTGCAATGTTATGGGATTTGTTAATGGTAATTATGCTGGATAGTGATAGGTTCACCTGTGTGGTGCTCAGCCTGGAGTCTCCTGCCACATCCTGGTAGATGAATAAGCCTGCACCAATGTACTTGTCTTTAAGCTTTTTCTTAAAGAGCCCGCCGTCAACACCAAGGCTATAGGTTTTATAGGGTGCAACGTTAGACCATTGATCTCTAAAGTTCACGATTGCCCTGAAATCCCCATTGAATACTCCTGCTAAAGAAGGATTGATCAATTGGGGCACTTGATAAAATTGTGAGAAATGGATGTCTTGTGCATATCCGCCATTTAATACCAGAGCACATATAAGAGTTAGTGCTATTTTATGCATTTCAGTTCTTGCTCTTGCTTTCATGATTTTTTATTTAATAAGCGTAATGTTACCTGTTTCATAAAATTTTTCGCCATTTTCAAACTCTCCTTTTAGTTTAAAAATAAAAACAGCCCCATTTAAAGGTTTTCCCGTATTTTTAAATGTACCATCCCATCCTTCACCATAAGTACAACATTGGCCATCACTTCGCATTTTTTTACTTGTTGAATTGGTTTCATGCACTTTTGTACCCCATCTATCATAAATGATCAATTCCAGATTATTTATATTCTTCCCAAACACATATAGCTTTTCATTTTCAGGGTTAATGCTACCAGAAGAAAAAACATTAGGAAGATAAACGGAAGAAAGGCTGGTTACTATTACCAATACTGAAGCATCTGCACTGCATCCCATGCTGTCGTATCCTGTAACATAATAAGTAACGGTTTGTGTAGGACTTACCATTATGCTGTCTGTGTCAGCATCATTATTCCACAGGTAGGTTTCGGCACCTGAAACTGTGAGCGTAGTGATTGAGCCAATGCCTATTTCAACATCATCTGAGACCTGCAGAACAGGAAGCTGGTTTACAGCTATATTGACAGTATCTGAGCTTGTGCCACAATCGTTCGTGGATTGCACCCAGTATGTTGTGCTGGCATTAGGAGATATAGTTATCGTTGTTTGAGTATCACCAGTACTCCAAACATAAGGGCCTGGTCCCTGGGCTGTTAAACTTATTGAAGAACCTTCACACAATTGATCCGGTCCTGCTATGGTCAGTGCAGAAGGTGGTTGATTAACGGTTACCGTAACGCTATCTGTAGGAGGACAGGCAGTGCCTGTAGCAGTTACATAATAGGTTATTGTTGCGGATGGAGACACAATAATTGAAGCCATAGTATCACCGGTAGTCCATAGGTACGTACTGCCTTGAGTTGCTGTCAAAACCACTGAATCTCCGTTACAGATTACAACATCATTTCCGGCTTCAATAGTAGGAATGTATATGGTAACAGTGTCATAAACTATTTTGCAATGAAAGGTGGCTTTCAACACATATTCTGTAGTACTGTCCGGCTGGGCATTAGGATTTGATGAAAATGGATCATCCAGCCCTGCAGGGGGAAACCATTCATATTGATAATCAACAAGTGCCGGCATGCCTAGGCTAATATTGTCTCCTATGCAGATGATAGTATCACTAAAGGAGGTAAATTGTATGTTTTTGGTGCTGTCATAGTGGTAATAAAAGAAATTGCCCATGCTTGTTCCCATTTTTGGGCTTTGGGAGAAAGTGCTGGATGTGAACGCCTGTACATAAGCTTGAATGTTGGGACTACCGTAGTTGTTGGGATCTGCTATGATGTGATAGGAAGAGTCAGCGGATGCACAATATATGGTGTCTCCCCAGTTTCGCATGGCCCATATGTCACCATTTGCTCCTGTTCCACTAATACTCAACTCGGTCATAGGAATATCGATGGCATGTCTTTGGTATTGTAATACTGTAACCGGCTGGTTATTATTGATTTTATTTACATAGATGATGCTGTCATTGGGCGAGAAGGAGGCGGAATAATAATCACCCTGGGTGGAGGAAAGGTTGTGCATATCCGTGACCTTGCCTGTGCTAGCATCAAAATCTCCAATTTGAGGTAAGTCGTTAGACCTTTCAATATTTACAAGGGCTTTGCCATCATGAGAGGGTATCAATGCCCCAATAGTGGCGGAAGTAGGGTTATTAGGGGTGCTGCTGATATTGCCTGTGCTTGATATAACCGGGTCAGGGCATATCCCGCTGTCTGTTACCAAATAACAATAATAATCACTGACAAATGCTTTTCGCGTAATGATCCAGTAGTCACTGCCATTTTCATGCATGACAGCGGTTAGCTTTTCAGACGTGGAATCTGTCAGGATCACGTTCTTCATTCCGGGCACCACATCACCCTTGCCGCCATCAAGAGCCATATCCACAACATGGTACATCAACCCATCCCATTTGCCCATGGGTCCACAATTTCCGCTCGATGCAGCAGAAGAACCATCTACCTGGAATACATAATATTTATTGGAGTCAGTGAGGAAGGGAGTGATGAGCGCGCCCATAGTTGTAGTGGCAGTTAGGTAAAGCCCATTGCCATTAGGCATTTGTGCATGGTTTCGGTTCCACAGCTGCCTATCATCGCAATAGAAAAGAAGATTACCATTGTCATCGGACATGGTCCCGGCTCCTTCTACGGGGGTGGGTGGGACCGTGCTGAAATCAAGCCCGTTGCCGTATCCGAACATCCAGTTCCTGCCCCTGTTATGGGATTGGGCACCTGCAGAATCTTGCAACAGCAGTACCATGAGGGCAGCCAGGATCATATGTGCTTTTGTATGGTTCATGTTATATATTTTAAAATGATTTGAATAGGCCTTTTTTATTGGCCATTATTTTAATATTTAATTCCCCTTTACCACCCGGAGCACCTTAATGTTGTCAGATGTTTGTATTTGAACAAGGTAAACCCCAGGAGCAAGGTCTTTAAGATCTAGGTATAGGTGGTGCTGGTTACTATAACCGATAGAAAACACTTTCATCCCAGTGGTGCTGAACATATTCAGAGCGACCTCATTATAGCAATTACCCAAGTTAATATGCAGCTTATCCAGTGCAGGATTGGGACTTGCCTTTATTTTCAGGTCTGATACATTACCTTTAATTCCCGAGGCAGCCGGACAATCTATGATATGTGTCATCATCTCCTGGCATCCAAATGTATCCATTGCACAAATAGTATAGGTTCCAGCTGATAATCCGGTAAAGGTGTTGGAGGTATCAAAGCTTACACAGTCAATGCTGTATTGGCAGAAAGGCGTTCCTCCTGAAACCAATACAGTGATGGAGCCATCATTTGCACCACAAAAGGATTCATCGGTTCCCGTAGCTGATATATTAAGCGGCGGCGGATCATACAGCGTAATTGTGCTTGAGGGATCAGACCCAGTGGCATCGGTAACCGTAACAGCGTATAGGCTTGCACAAAGCTGCGATGCACTAGAAGTTGTTGTACCATTGCTCCAGTTATAGGTATAGGGTGCTGTACCCCCTGAAGCATTAACCGTTGCCTGCCCATCACATAAACCGTAGCAGGAAGGGTTGGTATAAGTTGAAAATTGCAAAACAAGAACACTTGTATCTAGGATGCCCAGGTGGTTTGTTTTGACTAGGTAAAAGTCAAAGGTACTGGCATTGGTATCTTTTTGAGACCCTAATAATGCAAAGCCGCTATCATTACACAGGCCTACATCATATCCGTAGGTTGAAGATAATTGTGTGTTACCAAAGAATTTATGCCATACAAAGTTGCCCAATGAGTCAACCTTTAGCAAGAATGCTTGTGAATAGAAGTTGGTGGTTTGTCCTTGCTGTTCTCTTTGGGTTCCGCTGATGACATAACCACCATCTTGAGTTTGCACAACAGCATTACCTGCCTCGTCAAGGGCATAAGTTTCTTCGAGTAGGGCATCCCACTGGGTCTGCCCTGCGGTATTGAGCTTTAAAATGTAGATGTCGTTATATATTCCGAAGATTTGGGGTTTGTCTCCAATGGCCATATATCCTCCATCGGTTGTCTGAATGATATCCCTGCAAGAACCAGGGAACTGTATTTCCCATTGAACATCCCCTGTTGAATTAATCTTGAATATAGTAGTGAGTTCCACGTTGCTCCATTCTGCGTGGCCTGTTATTATATAGCCGCTGTCACTGGTCACCTGAATGGAATAACCTCTTTCATCGTAGTCATTTTCATAAACATTTTCCCATAGCATATTGCCTGCTGAGTCTGTTTTGATGAGGCACATTCCTTTTACTCCGTTCAGTGAGTCAATATAGCCGGTAATGATCAGATCACCGTCATAGGTTTCTCTGATCGAACAACCATAATTATCAGTGGCTGCTGTGCCATAAGATGCATTCCATAGTAATGAGCCGGAAAGATCTCTTTTTTCCACATAAACATTTCCTCCCCGGGAACCGCAAAAAATGTAAGCATTGTTTATTTCTTCTACCCATTTCCCGTCCCCTACAAACAATTTGCTCCATTCAAGGTTCCCATAAGGATCCGTTTTAAAAATGTCATTTCCCCCCACCATTATATAGCCGTTATCAGCGGTTTGTTGTACGGAAAAACCTGTTTGATTTGAAAGTTGATCTCCATAGGTTTTTTCAAATCCGATGCTTTGTGCACTTAGCATTCTGCTGCTTATTACGATGATAAGGAAGATGCTTGTTGTTGTTTTCATTTTCGTGATATTTTGGTTTGATGTGAATAACCTAACAATATGCTTATGTCCAAAATTACATTCATGGCAGCCTTGAAATGGCATTAAATTTTAGTTATTTGTACATTTCTGTTTTATATAGATGTGCTTTTGTACGGTTCATGTTATTCTCCAGGATTGCTTACTTATTAATTTCTATATCTCACAGCTCTTGCCTAAAGATTATACATCATGCTTATGACCAAAAGAAGAAATACCGGCCTTATCATAGAAACTGGAACGTCATATGTTCCTCCGCCTTTCTTTTGTTTTACATCTTCTTCTGTTCTTTCTATGATTGTTCCCTTTAAGTTCTTTTTTAAAAATGAAGATATTTTATAGGCTCTGCTTTTCATCATGTGTTTTATATAAGATAGGTTTATTGGTTTTGTTTTATATTATCTTTTGCATCCTACTTGCCCTTTACCACCCGT
>DTSC01000058.1 GCA_012965625.1 Flavobacteriales bacterium
GGCTGCGGCTCCTATTTTCAGCTTTTGGATTACAGTAATATTACTGATGAGATAGACACCGAATATGCCATAAGAATAACAAAGGAGAATGGCATTGCTTCTATCCCAGTATCTGTCTTTTATCACAAACCCGTTTATAATAAAACCTTGCGTTTTTGCTTTGCCAAAGAGAAAGAAACCCTGGAAAAAGCTGCTGAGAAATTATGCAAGATCTAAAGGTTACCATCGTCCAAAGCAAGCTTTACTGGGAAGATATTGGGCGTAACCTGGCCATGTTCTCCGAAAAACTAGCTGCAATCCACGAAACCACAGACCTGATTATCCTGCCGGAAATGTTCAGCACAGGGTTTTCCATGAACTCCACATCGCTTGCCGAAGAAATGGATGGCCCTGCCATGGCCTGGATGGCTGCCGAATCAAAAAAGAAAGACACGGTTATTTGCGGCAGCCTCATAATAAAGGAAGAGGGACATTTTTATAACAGGCTGATTTGGATGCGTCCGGATGGCTCATATGATCAATATGACAAAAGGCATCTGTTCAGGATGATGAAAGAGCACGAACACTTTTCTGGTGGAAAAGAACGAATTATCGTGGAGATGAATGGCTGGAGGATCTGCCCCATGATCTGTTATGACTTAAGGTTTCCTGTATGGTCACGAAACAGCGGAGATTATGACTGTTTGCTATACATAGCCAACTGGCCAGAGCCACGCAGAGAAGCATGGCTATCGCTTTTAGCTGCCCGTGCACATGAAAACCAGGCTTATGTAATTGGTGTGAACAGGATAGGTGAGGATGGAAATGGAGTCCTGTTTTCCGGCGATTCAATAGCCTTTGACGCTAAAGGACAAACCATTACAACTATTGAAAAAGGAAAAGAAGGAATAGTTACCTGTAATATGTCTTATTCAGCATTGAAAGATTTTCGGAAAAAATTTCCAGTAGCCTTAGATGCAGATACTTTTCAGATTATTCCTTAAGATCCCATTCCAAAACCATATCCCAGTTTGATCGAATGACAATGGGCTCCGGATAAAACACTACTCTTTCCGGCAATTGGCTACCCAAATAATCTCCTGTATCCCATTGCAGATTATTATTAAAATCATAAATCACTTTTATCTTGTACTTTCCGGGCACAAGATGATTATAAGCCAATCTTTTTAAGCCCTCACGCAGTTTATCCTTAGGAGTGATCAAGGATTCATGAACAACTCTATCGAAGGGATTAATAAGCTGTATAATATAAGTATGCCTGATGTGTGGCACCACAAGGTCGAGCTTGGCATTGCCATAATAAGTTTCCTCAGGGATATTGAAATCAAGATTAAAAGTATCATTCTGAAGCTGGAAGATATCAGTAAACGCAGCCTTAGGGATCTCAAGGCGATAGGAACCGTCTGCTTTCCATGCATAGGCAATAATTATCTTTCTTAAAGCAGGATCATCAAAAGAAACAGAAGCCTCTATGCTTTTAAAGGTGGCAGAATCCACCTGTTCCAATATTTTCACCATCTTCAGATCATATACGGATACAGGATGGGAGCATGTCAGGGTTATTTTTTTATCAATATTTAAACTTGCCCCATCTTTGTGATCAGACGATATTGATAGGCTACGCGTTTCGTCTTCCTGTTTCAATCCTAATTTGACAGTGTCTGTATAATTGAATTTCTCATCTTCAATTATTAAAAGAAGGCTGTCGACACCAAAAGAATTCCAATAGGTTATGGTATCACGGTTTTTAGAATAATCAATAATCTCCCAGGATTTTTTTGCTGAGAAATTTATGGGGGATATTCTCACTTCTCCTGCTGGTTGTTTAAATGCGAATTTAAGTTTCCCAACCCCAGCCGACCATGCTTTTAGCAAGTTCTGTTTAGGGTTAGCTTCTTCAAACATGAGCAATTCATAATTAAGTGAATCGGCCGGATCAATCTCCTCATCATGAAAAGCGATTCTTTCATTAGGCAGGTCATAAAGGTAATTGCGGTTCTCATCACGTAGGGCAAAAAGCTTAAAAGTAGATTTTTTGATATTATGGATAACAAAACTCCCACCTTTTCCTGTACGGGTAAAATATTGGGGCTTTGAATTATAAGGAAGTGAATCACATACTTCTTCTGGATTGCACTCGTATAGCATTACCAGCACCTCTTCCTCAGGTTTACGGTCCAGGGCCTTTATAACCGAGCCAGCTATTGATAATGAATCAATATATGTTCCTGTGGAAAAAACATACTGGAAATTTTTTCTGGAATTACCTTCTGTAATATCGATAAGGGCATTGCCAAAATTTATATTATAGGTAGTATTGGCTGCTAATTCAGCTTCTATTTTAATAAGTATTGATTTCCCACGAACGAAAATTTCCGGCTTTGGTTCCATTGGTGGAGATACGATCATATTATTGAAAAGATCCTTTAGTGCAACATATTCATTAAATGTTATTTCTATTTCTTCAGCTTGAAAATTCGCAGAATAATTGGCCGGCTCAGCTTTAATTATTTGGGGAGGCATCATGTCTTTTGGTCCGCCGGAAGGAGCAACTATCGTTGCACAGCCTGTTACCAGGAACCAACAAATTACTATGTACAATCTGTTTTGCATAAACACTTATAATATGCTCTCGATAGCTTTAACGACCTGGCTCAGGTATTGATTGTCTGTTGCATCAAAACCTGCCACTTCCTTGCTGTCAATATCCAAAACACCAAGTACCTTGCCAGCCTTATCCCTAACAGGCAATACAATCTCTGATCTCGCTGCTTCATTGCACGAGATATGTCCTGGATATAACTGCACGTCATCAACGATCAGTATTTCCTCCTTTTTCCAGCTGCTTCCACAAACTCCTTTGCCGTAAGCAATTTTTGTGCAGGCTACAGGCCCCTGAAAAGGGCCGAGCTGCAATTCATTCCCTGAAACCAGGTAAAATCCTATCCAAAGAAAGTCAAATTCCTCCTTAATAGCTGCGGATATATTGGCAAGGTTTGCAATCAACCCCACTTCTCTGTCAACTAAAGAATTTATCTGTGACAGAAGAGAATTGTATTTTGATACCTTGTCATTCATAAAAAAGAGCAATGTCTTATCTAGGACAAAGATGCAAAAAACATTGCTTCAGGTAGCAAATGAGAGGATCATTTGGAAACACATAGCTTTTTGTATATTTGACTATGCTACGCCTCGCCCTCATAACCTTCCTTTGCTTTTGGATCACAACAGGCATTGCTCAATTAAGCAATAAGCAAAACGCACAAATTGACTCCCTAAAACAGGTTGTTGAATCCGCAATACATGACAGTTCCATTGTAAATGCTTATATAGAATGGGATAATATTATCTATATATCAGATCCGGAATTGGACCTCGAATTGAACAAGAAAATTATAGAAATATGCAATGAAAATTTAGCAAATAAATTAAGTGTAAAAAGCAATGGGTTTTTTCAAAAAATTATAGCTGGTTCTTACAACAACATAGGGATTATCTACATGGACCAAGGCAATTATGAGCAGGCGCTCGAGTATTACGATAAAAACTTAAAGATCTGCCAAGAAATAGGCGATAAAAGTGGAATGGCGAGTTCTTACAACAACATAGGGATTATTTACCATGAACAAGGCAATTATGAGCAGGCATTAGCGTATTACCAGAAAATCTTGAAGATCTATTTAGAAATAGCTGATAATTTAGAATTAGCCGATAAAAAGGGAATGGCTAATGCTTTAGGCAATATTGCGATTATTTACCTTGACCAAGGCAATTATGAACAGGCTCTTGAGTATGACGATAAAAGCTTAAAGATCTACCAAGAAATAAGCTATAAAAGGGGAATGGCTATTTCTTACAACAATATCGGATTTATTTACGCTAAGCAAGGCAACTACGGGCAGGCTCTGGAGCATTACGATAAAAGCTTAAAGATCAGAGAAGAAATAGGCGATAAAAGGGGGATGGCTAGCTCTTTACACAACATTGGGCTTATTTATAAAGACCAAGGTAATTACACCAAAGCTCTTGATCTGGGCAAAAAATCATTGGCCCTGGCACAGGAGGTGGGAGCAGTGGAAGAAATTAAACTTGCCAGTGAATTGCTTTATGATGTCTGCAAAAAGACCGGGCAGCCTGCTCAGGCACTTGAGATGTACGAGATCTACATTGAGATGCGCGACAGCATCATCAACGAAGAGAACACCCGTGCGCTTATCCAACAGGAGTATAAATACAAGTACGAAAAAGAGCAGGCGGTAGTCGATGCCAAACACCAGGAGGAAATGAACCTCTCCGCAGAGAGGGAAAAACGCCAGCAGCTTATCTCCTATGGAACAGGTGCCGGGCTGGTACTGGTATTGGTCTTTGCTTTTTTGATCTTTAACCGATTCAAATTGACAAAAAAACAAAAAGAGGTCATACAGCAGAAAAACAAGCATATTACAGAAAGCATCAACTACGCCAGGCGGATACAGGAAGCCAGCCTAACCTCAACGGAATACCTGGATAAAGTTCTTGATGATTACTTCATCTTTTATCAACCCCGTGATATTGTAAGCGGTGATTTTTACTGGGTATATAAAATTGGTGAAGATAAGGTCATGGTAGCAATCTGTGATTGCACAGGCCACGGAGTGCCAGGGGCATTTATGAGTATGATCAGCACCTCCTTGCTCAACGAGATTGTCATTGAGAACAGCATAATCGAGGTAGACCAGGTGCTGATCAACATGCGAAACCGCATCATAAAAGCGCTGAAGCAAAACAAAGACAAGGCGGAGGCCTTAGATGGACTGGATATGACTTTGATTTTGATAGATAAGAGTAGGCAAACGCTTCACTTTGCAAGTGCCGGCCATACGCTGTATATAGCACGCAATGGCAGTGTACTGGAAAATAAAGGTGATCCCTATCCTGTAGGGTTTTTCTTTGGTAGGGAAAAACCATTTTCCAGCAAGGAAATTGCATTACAGAAAGGCGATGTAGTATACATGACCTCAGACGGCTATATCGAACAGTTTGGTGGTAAGGATGATAAAATGTTCGGCTATGAAAAATTTAAAAAACTGATTGCCGGCTGCAAAGACCAACCTATGGAGGAGCAAAGAAAACAATTTTATCGGACCTTTAATAACTGGAAGGGAGGAAGCAGACAAATTGACGATATCTGCGTGATGGGTGTGCGAATTTAGATGCCTGTTGAAAAATGAATGGATTTTTTTGTATATTTAGGCATGAAAAACCTGCTTACACTATTACTACTACAGACCGTAATATGCGTGAATGTATCTGGCCAATGTAAACCAGATACTGTACCT
>DTSC01000059.1 GCA_012965625.1 Flavobacteriales bacterium
AAAGTATAATAGCCGTTAGATGCACCCATTAATTAAGCAGGTATAGTATCATCTTTACCATCACCTTCAGAGGGAGCTTCCCCACCCTCATTAGCATCATCATCCTTTGGAAATTCCGAAGGTTTTTCTGGTTCTGGTGCCGGTTCTGGCGCTGGCGCTGGCGCTGGTTCTGGTTCTGGCGCTGGTTCTGGTTCTGGTTCTGGTTCTGGCGCTGGTTCTGGCGCTGGTTCTGGTTCTGGTTCTGGCGCTGGTTCTGGTTCTGGTTCTGGTTCTGGCGCTGGTTCTGGCGCTAGTTCTGGTTCTGGTTCTGGCGCTGGTTCTGGTTCTGGCGCTGGTTCTGGTTCTGGCGCTGGTTCTGGCGCTAGTTCTGGTTCTGGCGCTGGTTCTGGTTCTGGTGTTGGCGCTGAAGAACTACTAATTGGTTGTGAAGTATTTTCATCATCAGCTCTCCCTGAAAAAGGAGGGTAATCATCCGACATAAAGTTCATATACAAGTTAATTCTTGTACTCCATCTTATTAAGCCAACGTTAAACTCATGCCATGAGGTTGGATACTTCCCTGTGAACAACACAACCCACCAAGCTATAAATCTTAATATGCCTCCCCAAAGCCCAACAAACATCAACACAAAGAGGTGAGGTAAAATACAGTAAATTATTCCAAAAAAGGATTTCAACAAAAGCGTGCCCCTACTTAACCTTTCTGGATACTCCATTTGGAAATCTGTATGTTCATCTGTAGCATTAATTCCAAAAGCTGGATAACCATCAGCCAGGTTCCACAATCTTGCCATCCATCTAATATTCCAGCGGTACATTCCTACCTGGAACTCAAAAAAACTCTGCGGATACCTACCTGTAAATAAAATAGACCACCATGCTATAAATGTTAAAATGCTAGACCAAATACTTACAAAAATTAAAAGAAACATATGAGGTAAATCAATATAGAGCCAACCAAAAAGAGTTCTTAAAAGCAGTTCGCTACGAGAATAATTTTCTTGAAATTTAATTGTGATTTTCATAATAGAGTGTTTTTATCAATCAGGAACAGAAAGAAATGAATAATTAAACAACAATGCACCTAACAAACAAAAGGAATAATTTGCTAAAATCCTATTTTAATCGATGAAATATATCTGTTCATCTAACGAGATTAACCTATAAACCAAACAATTGAAGGTTATAGTCTTTCACAAATAATAAAAGTGAAACTACACATTCAACAAGATGAACCCAAATTTTCTTAATTTTGCTCTGCATAATTTCATTATTTAATTCTGAGTATTCTATGATTTATGATCTTTTAATAATAGGAAGTGGGCCCGGCGGATATGTAGCAGCAATTAGGGGAGCTCAGCTGGGAATGAAGGTTGCTATTATTGAAAGGTCTGAGTTAGGAGGGGTATGCTTGAATTGGGGCTGCATTCCTACTAAAGCGCTTTTAAAATCGGCCCAGGTATTTAATTATTTGAAACATGCAGAAGACTATGGCATAAAAACAAGTGGTGCTGAGGCCGACTTAAAAGCAATCGTTAAACGCAGTCGTGATACGGCTGATGGGATGAGCAAAGGCGTTCAATTCCTGCTCAAAAAAAACAAGATCGATGTCATCCAGGGAAGTGGAAAGATATTAGCGGACAAGAAGGTAGAAGTAACAGGAAAGGATAGCACTAATAAAATTGTTGAGGCCAAAAGTATTATCATTGCTACTGGAGCAAGGTCGCGGAAGCTTCCTAATTTAGAAATTGATGGAAAATCGATAATTGGCTATAGAGAAGCCTTGATCCTATCCAAAATACCAGATTCGATGGTAATCGTAGGTTCCGGGGCTATTGGTTCAGAATTCGCCTATTTTTATCAATCATTGGGAACAAAAGTAACACTTGTTGAATTCATGCCCACGATCCTTCCAATTGAGGATGAAGAGGTTTCTCAACAGCTAACTAAGTCATTTAAAAAAATGGGCATGAAAGTCATGACCGGTTCTTCAGTTGAATCTGTAGCTACAAATGGTGACAAGTGTAAGGTTTCCATTAAAACTGCAAAAGGCACAGAATCCATAGAAGCCGATATAGTATTATCAGCAGTTGGCATAACAGCAAATATTGAAAACCTGGGATTGGAAGGATTAGGAGTCAAAACTAACAAAGGCAAGATTGTAACAGACGAGTTTTACCAAACAAAGGTGTCCGGCATTTATGCTATTGGTGATTGTGTGGGAGGGCCAGCCCTCGCCCATGTTGCAAGTGCTGAAGGTATAATTTGTGTGGAAAAGATTGCCGGAGAGGCTCCAACACCACTTGACTATGGTAATATCCCTGGTTGTACCTATTGCCAACCTGAAGTAGCCTCAGTAGGCCTAACGGAGAAAGCAGCTAAAGACCAAGGACTTGATATCAAGATTGGGAAATTCCCTTTTTCGGCATCTGGAAAGGCAAATGCAGCTGGCCATAAGGAAGGCTTTGTAAAGCTTATATTTGATGGCAAATACGGAGAACTTTTGGGAGGACATATGATAGGCTATAATGTAACGGAAATGATTTCAGAAATTGTTGCACTTAGGAAACTTGAAACAACAGGCCCTGATCTTATCAAGACAATTCATCCACACCCTACAATGAGTGAGGCAATCATGGAAGCGGCTGCCGCTGCATATGATGAAGTGATTCACCTTTAAGGAGCTATCTATTATGTGTGGAATAACCGGAATATTTGCATTCAACGACTCTGGCAAACAGTTTTTATCAGCCACAGAAACTTCAATAGCCACACTTGCCCAGAGAGGTCCTGATTCGAGCGGAATTTATACCGATAAAAATGTAAGCCTTGGACATAGTCGATTATCGGTAATCGATGTTTCAAGTGCAGGATCGCAACCTATGATTGATGAAACAGGCAGATATATCATAGTATATAATGGGGAATTCTATAATTACCAAGAACATAGAAAAATATTAGTCGCGAAAGGGGTTCAATTTAAATCTGATACTGATACTGAAGTTTTACTGCAATTATATATAAATGAAGGACCTAAATGCCTCGATAAGGTCAATGGCTTTTTTTCTTTTGCCATATACGACAAAAAAGAAAATTCTCTTTTTATTGCCAGGGATAGGTTTGGAATTAAACCTTTGGTGATATATCAAGATGAAGACAAACTTCTTTTTGCCTCAGAAATGAAAGCGCTTTTTGCCTTTGGCATTACAAAAGAAATTGACAAACTGTCTTTATTTACCTACTTACAGCTAAATTACTGTCCTGGACCATTCTCAATGATAAAAGGCATAAGTAAGTTAGATCCTGGCCATTATATTAAAATTAAAGAAGGTGCCGTTTCAAAACCTGTACAATATTACCAAATACCATACTCTCATAAAGAGACGGAAAAAATCGATCTTTCTACCTATGAGCAAGCAAAGAACTCTTTGGAAAAAAAATTAGACCAAGCAGTGATTGACAGATTGGTGTCTGATGTTCCTTTGGGCACCTTTTTAAGTGGGGGCATTGATTCATCAATCATTACCTCTATCGCCTCCAGGCATGTTTCTGGTCTTAATTCATTTTCGATTGGCTTTAAAGACGAACCGTTTTTTTGATGAAACCCATTATGCTCTAAAGGTTGCAAAAATGGCCAAAACCAACCATACCGTTTTTGAACTATCAAATGACGACCTTTATGAAAACCTATACAATGTTTTAGACTATCTTGATGAGCCATTTGCAGATTCTTCCGCAATAGCTGTTAATATCCTGTGTAAAAAAACAAAAGAAAAAATTACTGTTGCCTTATCTGGAGATGGAGCAGATGAAATGTTCTCAGGATATAATAAACATCAGGCAGAATTCAGAGTCCGTAATCCAGGATTGGCTGAACACCTTGCTATGCGCATGAATCCAATCTTTAGTAAACTTCCACAATCGAGAAATTCAAAGTTTTCTAATCTCAGCAGGCAGATGGATAAGTTTAGTAAAGGAGCGAAGCTTGGAAATAAGTTGAGATATTGGAGTTGGGCGAGCATCATGGATGAGGAAGGAGCAAACTTTCTCATGAAAGAACCGGAGATAATAAAATCACAGCGGCTTACAGACGAGGCCTTCGCATACAAAAAAAGAAAAGATGCCTTACTAACATATATTTCAAAAAAAGGGAATATTAATGATGTGCTTTACACTGACATGCATTTAGTTCTGACCAATGACATGCTGAGAAAAGTAGATTCCATGTCAATGGCTAATAGCCTGGAAGTAAGAACTCCATATTTGGACCACAATCTTGTGGATTTTGTTTTCTCACTTCCTGCAGAATTTAAAATAAATTCAAAAACCAGAAAAAAAATACTTACAGACACCTACCAGAAATATCTGCCTAAAGAATTAATTGGCAGACCCAAACAAGGATTTGAGGTTCCGTTGTTAGGATGGTTCCAAAAAGGAATGAGGTCAACTATTGAGCAAGATCTGTTAAATAGTGATTTCATAAAAGAACAGGGGATCTTTAATCATGATGCCACTGAAAAATTGAAACGAAAATTGTTTTCCGCAAACCCAGGAGATTCACCATCAACAATATGGGCACTTGTGGTTTTTCAGTATTGGTGGAAAAAATATTTGTCAAATTAATAAGTCCATGCCGAAAGTTTTACGGATCATAAATAGATTTAATTTAGGAGGTCCTACATTTAATGCAGCCTACTTAACCAAGTGTCTTGCTCCAGAATTTGAGACAAAACTTGTTGGCGGTTCTAAAGATGACAGTGAGGACAGCTCTGAATTTATTGTGAGAAATTTAGGCATTGAACCTGTAATTGTGCCAGAGATGAAAAGGTCGATTAATCTCAAAAATGATTTTACAGCTTATAAGAAAATCTATCAAATAATTAAAGAGTTTAAACCCGACATTGTTCATACCCATGCTTCAAAAGCAGGCACCTTAGGGAGAATCGCTGCCATCAGATTGAATGTTCCAGTTATTGTGCACACTTTTCATGGCCACGTTTTCCATTCCTATTTTGGTTCTGCTAAAACACTCCTCTATAAAACCATTGAAAGGTATCTGTCCAGAAAATCAACAAAAATCATCGCCATCAGTGAATTGCAAAAAAAAGAATTATCAGAAATCCATAAAATATGCCCCCCTGATAAAATAGATGTTATACCTCTTGGTTTTGATTTAGATAGATTCAGGGAGAATACAGAGACCAAAAGGATCTGGTTTAGAAAAAAATTTGGCCTGACCCAAGATACAATTGCTATTGGCATTATTGGCAGAATTGTACCTATAAAA
>DTSC01000060.1 GCA_012965625.1 Flavobacteriales bacterium
CTCATTCTATCTGATAGAATGGGGGTTTTCTTTTTTAGGGGACAGTTTTTCATTTTTCCTCCCCCTTTTCAATTATGGTGTTTAGGCAATATATTTTAACGTTTGATGCATTACCTGACACACCGACATCCAATAAGGTTATAATGGTAAATATTACTATCTTCATACTGATGTTCGGAATATCACGCTAATCGATAGTCAGCTTAGATGCATCTAATGAAAATGGATAATTTGAATTGACTTTCTTTAAGCACCCAATTAAAATCAGATAATGGTAGCTAAGAATATTGATAATAACACTGATATTGTTGAAACAGAGTGTGCTATTCTTAGAAAGGTTAATGAATTTATCGTGATTGTCGAGTTTAAGGCTGATTGTGTTATAACAAGAGAAAATGCAGCAGAGGCAGGGGAAAAGGCAATATCACTTTTTAATGGCGGAAAGTTTTTTTCTATAATTGATGGGACAAAAGGTCTTGCTACTCTGACTAATGAAACACTGGCTTATAGTGCAACGGATGAAACGTTGGTTAAACATCGCATGGCACAGGCTATTATTGTTGATAAGTTATCATTATCCCTGGTTGCTAATTTCTATCTTAAGTTCAAAAATCCAAAACGGCCGGTTAAGGTATTTGACAAAATACATAAAGCATATAGATGGCTAGAGTCTCAACAATTTCTGTTAGAAGAGTAACTTTAATAGCCTTTCCAACAGAGCCTTCATGAGGTATATGGTGCCAGAAAATTTTTCATGAAAACGTTATATGTTGATAATAAGCGTGGAGATTTTGTTTTAAGGGGATCACACCTTATAGAACTTTCCAGACCTGGTTCAAAATCTTCTGCCAACAACATATCTCCACCCAAGTAATAATATTATTATAAATGTAGCCCCAAAGGTCATGCCTCTCATGCCATGCTCTCTTGTTTTAATAGACGTAGACATAAGTTCTATGCTTGCAAACCATATCGCGGCCAATCCGATTAATAGCAATGAGGAGAACAAGATATTCTCAAAAATAATGATCTTCCTGTCTTTTTTTTGGGGTTTCTTTCCATATCTTCTAAAACCATCAAACATCTTATTGCCAGGTCTGTATTTTGGATCAGCATGGGGCTTTTTCTTTGTTATAGTTTGTATCACATTATCATAACCAAATTGTAGTATCAGGTCATACTTTTTTCTTTTCTCAGGATCAATCAGCGTCTCATAGGCTTGTCCAATAGCTTGAAATCTTTTTAGTGATTTTGAGGAGCTATTAACATCTGGATGGAACATCTTTGCTCTATAGTAAAATGCCCTGCGAATCTCTTCATGATTTGCATTGCGGGGTATTCCTAATATTTTGTAATAATCGAGCAATGGCTTTGTCTTCTTTGTTATTATAAATCAGTATAGCTCTTTTTTATAATTTACATACACACTTATTGTACACACACAAATTTATTGACCCCTTGTATCATGTCTCCAATATATAGAGTATAAAAATAAATTGCCGTTGCCAGCGTGCCCTCAAAGGCTACTTCATTTAATCCTTTTTGAATATGAAAAGGCAACCTTGCTACTTCATTTCCAAGCATGTCTGTGATAGAAATGGAAGAAGACCCTATATCTTTGGTGCTTTCTATCTTAAAAACCACTGAACCCCCTGTTGGATTGGGCTCACATGGCAAAAGCCTGACAATATTAAAGCTATTGTTTTCATAAAGGTTATATCGTTGATTACTTACGTTAAAACAGGCCAATGGGTCTTGATTAAGATTATCAATAGAAGCCGTGGCTGTCGTCACTTGGGAAAGTCCATATGTTTCAGTAGCAAAAATGCTTGTCACTCCATTAATATCAACACCTGCTAAACTTACCCTATAAAGGTTTTGGGCGCCAATATTTGGTATAGAAAAATAATTTGTATCAGAGAAACTATAAAGTGTGTCGTAATTGGCGCTGCTAACATTTATATGTCGGACCCCTACTCTATAAGTATTATACTGCGGTGTTCCCAAGAGCTGAACTCCAAATTCTGAACCTGAATTGATCAATTGAAATGTAGGAGCTGGTGGCATTATGCTTACCATTGTAGCACCGAAGGCATTTATCAACACATTTCTAGCCAAATAATTGAAATCAACAAAAAAACTATCCAATAATCCATCCATGTCGGTATCCACTCCCAGAATGTCTGAGCTGGTGTGCTGCCTATCTGTATAATTAGAATTGGTCAAGACCGCATCACCATGTTCATTTGCTGACGAAAACCTAATTGCAATGAAGCCATCTTCCCTAAAAGGAATATGGTCCCCTCCCCTTCCAGCTCGATCTTCCTGGTCAATCATTTCAATTGACATAGGTACTTCCATAATACTCATCAGCTTTTTCTCATATAATAATTTCAGAAAGTGGCCATATCCTCTACTTGGTCCATTTGCTGAGAAAACCCTAACATGTGTGCTGTCTATATGATTTTCAAATGGACAGCTAGGTCCAGAAGATGTTTGTCCACATAAAATACCACCCACAACATCATTGTTTTGAACCGCAATAACCTGGATTCCAGCATTTACACAATATTGTGAAAACGCGTCAGCACCATGAAGTCCCTGCTCCTCTCCGATTGTTAGCATAAAAACAATGGAATGAGGAAAAGTATATTTGCTCATAACCCTGGCAAGTTCCAATACCAATGCAGAACCGCTTCCATTATCTTCCATGCCATGGGCTTTACATGTGTCATCACAGCTGCTTTCACAACGGCTATCTACATGCGCTTCAATAATAACAACACCTTTAGCATTATCTGATCCGGGTAAAATTGAAAAAATATTTCTGTGTTGTGGTACACCACATATATCTGCATCAAACTGGAGATATGAACTAACCAGCCTATTTTCATGGGCTGCACTAAATGCTTCAAACTTCTTTAGGGCCCATCGTCTCGTTGCCCCAATTCCAATAGTCTCAGAAATAGTGTCTGAACCTGTATTCCTATTGTAAAAGGCACTAAGCTTTTCAAGGTAGCTCTTCAAAGAATCGCTGGAAATCTCTTCTTTGATCCCACAAACAATCTCAGTCAAATCATTAATTACAGATAATGCTGCATAATTTGAGGGGTCATAATTTCCCTTTAGTATTTGATCTGCCTCAATGTTAGTAACCAGGAGATTACTTTGACAATGCAATAAATTATTAATTCCAAAGGATAAAAAACTAATTAATAATAAAATGCGAAACATAATGGAATTGCTATAAGATAATCTGGCAATAAATCAAATGCTCTGGTTTTGAAACATAAATGACTTAAACGTGCCCTACTCCTTTTTAAAAAGTGATTAAACAAATATAATAAATAATGGAGGAGTCTATTAAGCTAGGTAGCCTGGCTCTCTAAGAAGCCTGTTATTGCAGTGTAAGCTAAATTAAGCTCATCATTTGTAATACAATATGGAGGCAGTATATATATCACATTCCCTAAAGGCCTAAGGATGATTTTTCTTTCAATAAAGAATTTATAGATACTATCACGTTTTGGGTTGAAATAAGATGTTTCTTCATCTGAAGACAGCTCAAATGCCAGGATCGTCCCAGTTTGCCTGATGTTTTCTACACCTTCAACTTTAGCAAGCTTTTCAGCAAATTGCCTATGGCAAGATGAAATGCGTTCAATGTTGAGCCAAGTTTCCTCCAAATCAAAGAGGTCCAAGCTTGCACAGGCAGCAGCACAAGCTACTGGGTTGCCGGTAAATGAGTGGCCATGAAATAAGGTCTTTTGTTTATCATCAGATAAAAAAGCTGAGAATATCTCTCTTGAACATGATGTTGCTCCCAAAGCCATGGTTCCACCTGTCAAACCTTTTGACATACAGACTATATCTGGATTAGCGGCAAGGTGATCAGATGCAAAAAACTTTCCTGTTCTCCCAAAACCAGTCATTACTTCATCGGCAATAGTAAGCACATTCTTCTTCTTGCAAAAAGCTATTAATAGATCAAGTGCATCAGGTTGATGCATTACCATCCCTGCAGCTCCTTGAATTAAAGGTTCATAGATAAAGGTACCAATATTCAAATTGCTATTATCAAGAATTGCTTCAAGCTGGGCTAAAGAATCTTTCTCTTTGCCTGGTATGGGTGCATCAATAAATTGTACATCAAACAACATAGACTCAAAAGGTTTGACAAAAGCTCCTCTGCCAGATACAGACATTGCTCCAAAAGTATCTCCATGGTAAGAATCCCTAAAAGCAACAATTCCATTTTTAGGTTTCTTTTTATTTTCCCAGTACTGAATTGACATCTTTAATGCTACTTCCACAGCAGTTGATCCATTATCAGAATAGAAAATAGAAGATTGGTTCATAGGCAAAACCCTTAAAAGGCGCTCCGCCAACTCTACTGCTTTGGGATGGGTAAATCCTGCAAAGATTACATGTTCCAATGTTTTAACCTGTTCTGATACCTTTTTTGCAATGTGGGGATGTGCATGTCCATGAGAGTTTACCCACCATGAAGAAATAGCATCAAGATATTTATTATCGTTCTCATCTATCAGCCATACACCTTCACCTTTTACTATTACAATAGGAAGATCCACATTTTTCATCTGGGTATAAGGATGCCAGATCATCTCTATGTCTTTAGCTGAGATACTCATACATTTACGAATTCTGGAGCGTATTTTAAGATCATCTTCTTGTTTACCTTATCCTCTAGCTCTATGCGTCCTAACATTGGCAGTTCGGTAATTTTCAAAATTATCTCCTCTGAATCTTTATTCGGCTCGCCATTAAAGATAATTCCAAGAACATTAAACCCTCGGCTTTGTAATGCTCCTGCTGTCAATAGCGTATGATTGATACTGCCTAAATAGTTTTGCGAGACCAGTACAACTTCACCATCAAACAATTGTAATAGATCTATAACCAGGTCAGTATTGTTTAATGGTACCATTAAACCGCCTGGAGGCTCAATAATAAGAGTGTTTTTGGTATCTGGAACATACAATCGGTTAAGGTCAATTAATATATTTTCCTCCGATGCAGCAGCATGAGGAGATTTGTAGCCCTTTAGACGGTAGGATTCCTGATGAAATACTGATTTTTCATTAGAAACCAAGGATCCAACCACTTTCGTATCTGAATTGTCCAAATCACCGCATTGAATTGGTTTCCAATAGTCAGCTTTTAGGGCTTCTACCAAAACACTAGATGCTACCGTTTTTCCTATTCCTGTACCTATTCCAACTATTATTATTCGTCTCATAATAACTTTATTATACTATTTACCG
>DTSC01000061.1 GCA_012965625.1 Flavobacteriales bacterium
ACCACTTTGTTTCCGGTTAAACTGGCTGCTCGCTTTTTAAAAGAAGCCACTGCAACTGCGGCTGCTCCTTCAATTATCTTATGGTGCTTATTCATCATCCAAACGATGTTTTCTGCTATTTCCTCTTCACTTACAGTTTCGTAATCATCTACCAGCTCTCTACAGATATCGAAGGTGATACTATCAGGTTCTAATCCTCCTGCAGAGCCATCCGACAATGTGTTTTCAGGCTCTTCTATAACGACCACTTCTCCTTTTTTTACACTTAGGTACATCTCTGCGGATCTCTCCGGCAAGCATCCAATAAGCCGTGTTTTGGGCGATCGCTCCTTAAAAAATGTTGCTATGCCAGACATCATGCCTCCACCGCCAATACAGCCAAAAACATAATCGACATCATTTATTTCTGCTGCAATCTCCAGCGCAATAGTTCCCTGCCCTCCGATGATCTGAGCATCGTTGTATGGTGAAACCCATGTCAGCTTGTGTTGGGCTGCGTATTTTTTTGCATATAGCTCAGTGGTTAGACAATCCAACCCATGAAACTTTAGCTCCGCATTATAATGCTTTAAGGCATCAATTTTAGACTGCACCGCATTTTCGGGAAGAAAAATAGTGCCTTTTGTTCCGGTTACATTTAAGGCGTTTGCCATTCCCTGGGCATGATTACCTGTAGAAGCGGTAATGCAGCCTTTCTGTTTTTCTTCATTGTTCAGCGACAGCACTTTGTTCATCGCCCCCCTGGCTTTAAACGAACCGGTAATTTGTTCCGACTCCAATTTAAAGTATACCTCTCCTTGAATTAATTCTGATAAGTAAACCGATTTAAAAAGCGGTGTTTTTAAAATATAGGGCTGAATCCTCTGTTCTGCATCTAAGATCTCCTGGAAGATATTCATGCTATTTCCAATTTAAATCGTTCTATCAGGGCGTTTTTCATGATTTCCAGTCCTTCGGCCAATACATCATATCTTTCTCCAATTCCTATTCTGATATAACCATCCATTCCATAGCAATCACCGGAAATGATAAAAACGGAATGTTCTTTACGTAACCAATCCGACAGTTCAGAAGAATTAATGTCCAATTTATATCTTAAAAAAGCCATCCCACCCGCTTTTGGGGGAACAAATTCAAAAAGATCCTGGTAGGAATTGACCCATTCTGTGAACATGGCCAGGTTCCTTTGCAGCAGCTTCCGATTACGAGATAAGATCTTTGACCGATTATCTGTTTCAAGTGCGATCTGAGCAACGTATTGGCTAACAATACCTGTTGAGATCGATGTATAATCGTGGTAGGCCCATGCCTGATCAGCAAAGCCAATTGGCCCCATCAGGTATCCGATGCGTAATCCGGGTAAAGCGTAAGATTTTGACAAACCCCCGTTTACAGTGCATTTATCATACAAGCCGTAAAAACTAGTGATCTCGATTTCATTTAATTCCGAACCGCGATAAATCTCATCAGAGTGGATCCATGTATCGTTTTCTCTGGCGATGGCAACAATTTCGTTCATTTCAGCGTCACTTAGCACATAACCCGTTGGGTTGTTGGGGTTGCAGATCACAATCATTTTTGTCTCTGGTGTAACCAATTGCCGGAGCTCCTTCAGGTCAGGCTTCCAGCTGTTTTCTTGTCGTAGATGGAACCCGTCAACCTTGCAGCCCATATCTTCAGCTATACCCCATATTTGCATGTAATTCGGCACCATCATTACCACGTGGTCGCCCGTTTCAAGCAGCGTTTTACAAAGAACATAATTTGCTTCTGCTGAACCGTTGGTTATCAGCACCTGGTCTGCATTTTTGCAATCGTAAAGGCTGGCGATTTGCTTTCGCAATGGTATGGCCCCATTGGTTTGACCATAACCCAAGTTCAGGTTTAACAAGTCCTTTTGTTGTTCTGCCGACAAAAGCTCGCTAAGTGCGTAGGGATGAAAACCGCTTTCAGTAAGGTTATAATCAACCGTGTTTTCATATAAGGATTGTATTCTTTCTAATTCAAATATTTTGATTTTCATAATCGTTTAATTATTGAATTCTGCAAAAGGGGGCCTTGTTCAAGGGATACTTGATTTAAATAGTGTTCTTAGAATTTTGACATACCATGACCCTAAATTAAATAGGGTATCCAGCGAATGCTGCAAGAGGCGATTCAACTTCCCAATTTCTTCCCTAATGATAGATATCGAATCGTAACAGGGTTATAAACCTCATCTGATAACAAATATATTGAAAATTTTATAGTTTTTTTAGATTTGGTCACATTGTTTAAATTCAGGAAGAAAGCATAAAAAAGGGAGTAAAACTACCCCCTTATCAGTAGCCCCGACAGGAATCGAACCTGTATCTAGAGTTTAGGAAACTCCTATTCTATCCGTTGAACTACGGGGCCAAAATATTTTCCAAAGGTAAAAAAATGACAATTAATCCCTGACAATAATGTCAACTTGAAATTATCATTATGTGCGTAAAAGCATGTTGCTGCTACCAAATAATATTAGGAATTTTCCACCAAAACTATTAAGTTTGAGTAGCTTAAGTGATGTCAGCCCTAATTTTTATAAAAGATTCTTATTGGTTTTCAATGATAGGGGTTCTTTAATATAGATATTATTTGATTAGAAACTCATAATGAAAACATCCATTAAATTTCTTGTCTACATTGGATTGTTGGTTGGTCTTAACAGTGTGCAAGCCCAAAGAAATTCCAGCCCACTGGCCAATAACATTATTGGAAATACTGAACCAACAAGGAATATTATAGAAAGTAATTATAACACCTGTGAATTGGAATATACATTTAATGGGTATAGCACCACCGAAAAACGGGTGAACTCAAAAACCTATCATTACGTTCATATCAACGGTTTTGGGAAGATGTCAGAATTGGGCAAACCTGCACTTCCGTCTCATACAGAAATGATTGCAATACCAAAAGGCAGCAAGGTGGGAATAAAGATTATTTCTGCTGATTATCAGGACATTACTGGTTATATGGTGCATCCGGCACTTAAGCCAGCCAGTGATGAAGTGGGGGCTCCAGAACCAAGGTTTGAGATTAACGATATACAATACAACACAAATGCATTTTATCCATCAGAGATTGTAGAAAGCTCAGAAACCTATATTTTAAGAGGTTTGCCAGTGGCCCTGGTCAATATAAGGCCGGTTCAATTTAACCCAGTTACCAAGACCCTTAGGATATATTCAAAGATCAGGTATAAGATATCATTTAAGGGACAGGATGGAAAATTAAACAACTTTATTGTCCGCTCCAGCCCGCAGTTTCTATCCTATGCAAGAAACATCGTGCTCAACAACAACTTGATTGAGACAAAAGGATCAGGGGCTAAATTAAAATCAGGCAGCACAGATTATATTATTATCACACATCCTGACTATAGGAATGCTGCTGATACTTTGGCAAAATGGAAAATGCAGCTTGGCTATGATGTTGTAATAATTGAAAAAGCAAACTGGACAAGTGCCCAAATAAAGGACACTGTAAGTGCCCGGTATTATAGTGGGAGCCCGGCTCCGGATTATGTGGTTTTTCTGGGGGACGTCGACAAGGTTCCGGGAGAGATCATTAGTTCCAGCTTTTCTTGTGATCTCTATTACGTTTGCATGGATGGTGCCGGTGATTACTTTGCAGATATGGCAGGGGGCAGAATCTCTGTTAATTCAAGTGCTGAGGCCCTGATGGTAGTTCAAAAAATGGTGAACTACGAGCGAAATCCTGTTACAGACACTTCTTTTTACGATATCGGCTTAAACTGCACTCAATTCCAGGATTATGATAGTGACAATTATGCTGACCGGAGATTTTCTCTCACCAGCGAAAACGTATATGATTATATGACCACTTCACAGGGGTTTAATGTGAGCCGCGTCTATGTTACTGGAGTTAATGATGATCCACAGTTTTGGAATAATGGTTATTATGCAGGAGGAGAGCCCTTGCCATCCTACCTGCTTAAACCTGGATTCCTATGGGATGGTGATGCAGCGGATATTATTAATGAGATCAACGCAGGAAAGTTATTTGTCCTTCACAGAGATCATGGATATACCGGAGGGTGGGGAGACCCGGCTTTTTCAATTTCCGATATTCCCAACCTAAATAATGGCGCAAAGCTGCCTGTTATGTTCAGCATCAATTGTTCCTCCGGAGATTTTGGCTCTACTTCATTTGCTGAAAAAATGCTTCAAAAAGATAATGGAGGTGCAGTAGGCGTGGTTGCTGCTTCAGACATAAGCTATAGTGGTTATAATGATGCCATGGCTATTGGATTCTTTGATGGAATTTGGTCTAACCCTGGCATAGCACCAAACTTTACTGGAAGTGGATGGATCCCCAATCCTTCAGTAACACCACATACAGATATACATAATATGGGCTTTGTCTTAATGCAGGGCCTGGTGCGGATGACGGAAACCTGGGGTGGATTCCAAACCTCTCATGAACTATTTCATTACCACGGCGATCCTGCCATGCGAATATGGACAGATGTACCCGAATCCATTGTTGCCACCCACTCAGACAGTATCATATGTAGTGGAACAACTTTATCAATAAACTCATGTTCATATGCAGATGGCTTGGCAACACTTTACCACAATGGTCAATTGATCGGTTCCACCCAGTTATCAGGAGGCACAGGCACCATTACCTTTGATCCTATTACCAATATCATACCCTACGCAACCCTTACCATTTCAGGACATAATTATGCCCCTTATGCTTATGATGTTGCCATTACAGGATGTACTTTCCCCCCTGTCGCCAATTTTATTACTTCTGATACAGGAGCTGTGTTTTGTGGTTCCTCTACGGAAACGATCACTTTAACAGATCTATCAATTTACGGCCCGGACACCTGGTATTGGTCCGTTAGCCCTCCCTATGCTAATTATGTTAACGGAACCAATCAATATTCACAGCATCCGCAAATTCAGCTTACCGGACCAGGAACCTATACGGTAACCCTTTCGGCAACTAATGTCTTTGGTTCTGACACATCTACTGCTATTGACATAATTAAAGTAAATTCTGGAATAACAATCCCGTTTATTGAATTGAACTTGTGGGTTTTGAGAATTCGCATTGGTCCCGTTCATAAAAGAGATCGTTCCAGGTGAGAACGACCAAGACCATGAATTTGGATTGTATAATGACAGGTCCCAAAAAACAATTGTATCAGCAGTGCCATTACAAGAAATGGACGTGTCAGATGCCATAAAGTCAACCAAAGGCAAGGTGTTTGAGGAAT
>DTSC01000062.1:0-8771 GCA_012965625.1 Flavobacteriales bacterium
AGTTTCAATATATCATCTCCAACAGTCTCTTTTTCTGAAGCATGACATTGAAGAACAGGCGCAGATAAGCCACTGCCAAAATTTTTTGTTCCAGTAAAGACCCTTGCTTCATCCCAAAGCCCATTAGAAATAAAAGAATCCAAGATCTTCTTGCCACCTTCAATAATTATTGAACTTATACCTCTTCTATAAAGATCTGCCATCATCAAATCCAGGGAATTCCCCTTCTTCTCTAATAGTATATATTCGACATTGTCTTTTTGCCCTTCCTTGGTAGAATTATATACTAAGGTATTAGCCGCATTATCAAACACCTTGAATTGTTGATCAATTCTATTATTAAAGTCCAGAAGAATCCGAATGGGATTTTTTCCATCCCATTCCCTCGCAGTCAAAGCAGGATTATCTACCAAGACAGTATTGGTTCCGACAAGAATCGCAGCTTCTTCTGTTCTCCATTTATGAACCAGCTTTTTTGACAATTCCCCTGTAATCCATTCTTGTTTCGCAGGCTCAGGAGCAATGAACCCATCAGGGGTCTGTGCCCATTTCAAAATAACATAAGGTCGTTTCTTCTTATGAAAAGTATAAAATCTTTTATTTAATGTTCTGCATTCATCTTCCAATATACCATGGATCACTTTGCATCCACCATCTTGCAAGACCTTAATTCCGTTGCCAGCGACATTTGGGTTGTCATCAAATGCACCTATAACAACTTTGGGAATCTTATATTTCCTTATAATATCTGTGCAGGGTGGCGTTTTCCCATGGTGAGCGCAAGGCTCCAGGTTTACATAAAGTGTCGACTCAGATAATTTAGACTTGTCCCGGACAGAATTAATAGCATTAACTTCAGCATGTTCTCGCCCATATTCCTTATGATACCCTTCGCCAATAATAATTCCCTGGCAGACAGCCAATGCTCCAACCATAGGATTGGGAGCCGCCATGCCCAGGCCTTTTCTTGCCAGAAGGAGGCAACGCTTCATAAATTTCTCGTCCATAATAATCAAACATTATCGCTAAAGCTGACAAATTTTCGGATAATTTGAAGAATTTCCTAATTTCGGTCTTCTGTATTATGAGTATTTATCGTTTTAGAATTTGGTTTTGGGGCTTTGTCTTTGTGTTAATAGCATGGATTCAGGTAGATCCCGTATATGGCCAGCCATATTTTCAAAAGTCATATGGCGGTGTAAATGGTGATGAAGGGAGGTCAGTCTGGATCACGAATGATGGAGGATACATAATAGGAGGCACCACCACCAGCTTTGGTTCTGGATCAGATGATGTTTACCTGATTAAATTAGATGCTAACGGCGACACCATGTGGACCAAAGCTTCAGGCACTACGGCTTCAGAAAAAGGCTACTGCATACAGCAAACTGCTGATAATGGATATATTGTTGGAGGTGCAAACGGCAGCATGTATCTGAATAAATTGGACGTAACCGGAGCCTCTGTCTGGGCAAAATCTTATGGTGGCTCTTCTGTTGATGAAGGACATTCGGTGCAGGAGACTTCTGGCAATGGCTATATCCTTGCGGGTTTTACAGCGAGTTTTGGTGCTGGAGGAAATGATGTTTACCTGGTAAAAACGAATTCAACAGGCAACATTACCTGGGCTTCCACTTTTGGTGGAACAGGAAATGATCAAGCTTATTCTCTAGACCAGACAAATGACGGAGGATATATAATATGTGGCCAAACAAATAGTTTTGGAGCCGGAAACGCTGACATATACCTTCTTAAAGTTAATTCCAGCGGAACGCTGCAATGGTCAAAAACTTATGGTGGTATGGCCAATGATGAAGGAAAATCTGTTTCTCAGACTGCAGACGGAGGCTATATCCTGGCTGGATACACAGAAAGTTATGGCGCCGGATTTAAAGATATATATACTATTAAAACAGATTCACTAGGAACGGTATTGTGGTCAAAGACCTATGGTGAATATGATGGTGACGATATTTCCAATTATCTCTTAGAAACTCCTGGAAGCAATTATGTAATGACTGGTAGCACCAATAGCTTTGGTTCATCTACCATTGTAACATATTTATTAAAAATAGATAATGCAGGCAATCTTGTATGGCCTTATCCGGAAATGAGAATCTATGGTGGCAATTCTGGCACTGATATCAGTTATTCGATCAAACAAACTTCTGATGGTGGTTATGCAGTTGCTTCCAGTACACAAAGCTATGGTGCCGGTGGTTATGACGCTTATGTAATTCGCACAAATTCTTTTGGTGATAGCAGCACCTGTGGAACAGGGGAAGTAAGCCCACAGGTGTCCAGTCCAAGTACGATAGAAGCTTCAGCACCCACAATTTCCAGTGCTGGAGGAATTGCTTCTGCAATTTCTGCAACGTCTGCCAATGTACCAACAGCATCTACTAAATTGCCATTAGGTGTTTTAATTACGACCACAAGTGTCAGCTGTTATGGAGCTAATGATGGACAGGCAGTTGCAACAGCTAATGCCGGTAGTCCACCATATACCTATAACTGGTCTATAGGCAGCAGTACTACTTCTGTAAATACCGGATTGCCTCCGGGAACTTTTGCGCTCTCTGTTGTGGATGCTTTTGGCTGTCAGCAAACAGATAGTTTTACCATCCAGGAACCAGGCGAGCTTTTGATCTCTTTTACCGTTGACACGATTGCGGGATGTGGAGGTGGGTCCAATGGGGTAATCACAGGAAATATTACAGGGGGTACAGGTCCTTTTTCATACAATTGGTCCAATGGGAATAGCCTTACCAATACCAACAACACGTCACATACAATAAACGGACTGGCAACAGGTACTTATAACCTTACTATAACGGATGCTAATGGATGCTCAACAGCTGATACCATCAAATCAGGCATGACCTTTACATCAGGTGGCACGGATGCTAATTGTTCTACAGCAAATGGAAGTGCCTGGGTAAGTATTAGTGGAGGAGATTCCCCTTATTCCTATTTATGGAATGATCTGGGAGCACAAACCAACGATACAGCCACCGGCCTTGCACCAGGGGTTTATACTGTTTTTGTCACTGACTCAAATGGCTGTTCTGATTCTGCCGCTGTCACCGTAAACAGCTTATTCGGTGGTCCTTTAGTTACGATCGACTCCATAATTGATGTTGATTGTTTCGGAGCAGGCAATGGAGAGATATACATAACTATAACCGATGGCACTTTTGGCGTGCCACCATATACTATATTATGGTCTACAGGAGATATTACCGATGATATTACAGGATTGAGTGGAGGAACATATACGGTACAAGTAACTGAAACTGCCACTGGATGTATCACCTCTGCAGTTGCCACTGTGACGGAACCATCAGCAGCATTAACAGTAAGCATTACGGACAGCTCTGATATCACATGCTTTGGTGCCGGAGATGGTTCTGCTACGCTTAGTGCTTCTGGCGGAACAGTTCCTTTTACCTACAGCTGGTCTCCAACAGGAGGAAATGGAACGGTAGCTAACAATTTAACTGCAAACACTTATACTGCAACAGTCCTCGATGCAAATGCTTGTTCTGCCACTATTAATGTCACTATTTCTGAACCCTCAGCCATATCACTTGTTACTGATACCATTGGTGAAACTTGTAATGGAGGAGATGGCAAAGCGTGGGTAATTGTTGGAGGCGGTGTAGGGCCTTTCACCTATTTATGGAGTGATGTGGGTGCGCAGGTTACTGATACTGCATTTAATCTCATTGCAGGTACATACACGGTTACCGTTACAGATAATAATGGCTGCTCAAATACTGCGTCTGCCTCCATAGTTCAAAGTGGAAACCCACCAATAATCACTACCGATTCTGCCAATAATGTAACATGTAATGGTGGTGCTGATGGTTCTATCTATATAACAGTAACTGGTGGTGCAGGCCCTTATACCTACGCATGGTCACCTGGCTTGCAAACCACTGATGATATTACAGGGCTAAGTGCCGGCACAAATACCGTTACGGTTATCGACAATACTGGCTGTACAGCAACAAGCATCATCTCTATTACAGAGCCAAGCAGCTTGTCAATCGCTATTTCAGGAACTGATATCTCTTGTAGTGGTGCCGGAGATGGTACGGCTTCAATAACAGCAAGCAATGGAACAGGCCCCTATACCTATGCGTGGTCATCTGGTGGATCAAATTCATCTGCAACAGGATTATCTGCCGGTTTTGCTGCAGTAACGGTTAGTGACGATTGTGGCGCAAGTTTAAGTGATTCTGTGAACATTATTAATCCAGCAGGGGTTACGATTTCAAATGAAGTGGCAGTAGATATATCCTGCTTTGGTGCAAATGATGGAACTATTACCATTACTGCCTCTGGAGGTACAAGCCCACTAGCCTATTCAATAGATGGAGGAACCACCTTTACCAACACGACTGGACTTTTCACTGGACTGGGAGCAAATACCTACACGGTGGTAGTACAGGATTCAAATTTATGCCAAACATTCGGAACAGTACTCGTAGTTAATGAACCTCCAGCTTTATCCATAGATTCAGAAACCGCTGTTGATATTTTTGGTTGTGCAGGGAACCTCAATGGGATGATTACTATTACAGCAAGTGGCGGCAGTGGACCCATCTCCTACTCCATCGACACAATAAATTATCAGGCAGGGGGAAGTTTTACAGGGCTGGCAGCTGGCAGCTATACTGTAGGAATACAAGATTCTGCCGGATGCAAATTGCTTGGAACCATACTTGCAATTAATGAAGCTACAGTTGTATTGATTGACTCTGAAACACTAACAGAAATTTCCTGCACCGGTGATAGTAATGGAACAATAACCATTACTGCATCAGGAGGAACAGGCTCATATTTTTATTCTATTGATGGGGGTACTACCCTTATTAATACCAGTGGTGTCTTTACAGGGCTGGGGCCAGGATCTTATGACATATTTATAATTGACACAGATACTTGTGTGGCACAAGGATCAACCTTAACATTGACGGATCCTGCAGGGGTTAGCATTGCCAATGAAACAAGCACTGACGTAAGCTGTTCAGGTAATGCAGATGGGACCATAAATATCACAGCCAGTGGTGGTACTGCTCCCCTAAGCTATTCTATTGACGGAGGCACAACATTCACTAATACCACAGGTAGCTTTACCGGACTTGTAACGGGCACATATGACATTGTTGTACAAGACAATAACGGCTGCACAGTATCAGGATCTGCCTTAACTATCTCTGAACCAACATCAGCTGTAACGATCGTATCAGACTCATCATCTGATGTAACAGGATGTTTTGGTGACGGAAATGGAAGCATCACCATAAATGCAACCGGTGGCATCCCTCCGCTCACATATTCAATTGACGGTGGGATCAGCTTTAGCAGCAATAGTGGTGTTTTTACAGACCTTGGCGGAGGATCCTACAATATCGTAGTGCAGGACTCCAATGGATGTAATGTAAATGGTTCGACAATTCTTATTTCAAGTCCACCAGCGATTACCGTACAATCACAATCTAAAAACCCCACCAAAGGAAACTGTGATGGCAATGCTACTGTTGTCCCCAGTGGTGGAACGGGTGCTTTTACTTATCTGTGGAATGATCCGTTATCACAGACATTGTCGTCAGCGACAGACCTTTGTGGTGGCCCTTACAATGTTACCATAACGGATGCTAATGGTTGCGAAACCGTTGTAACCATAGAGTTGATCGCACCGAATAATGATCTGTTTATCCCCACAGCTTTCTCCCCAGACTCAGATGGGAATAACGACAAGTTTTATGTAAGAGGAGACCTGATCTCACTCAATATGGTTATCTATAACCGATGGGGTGAGAAAGTCTTTGAAACAACAGATAAAACCAAACGCTGGGATGGGAAACTGCACGGAACCGCCTTACCCTCTGATTCATACGGTTATTATATTGAAGTGGTTCTACCTGATGGAACAGAACAAATATTCAAGGGCGATATTCTTTTGGTGAGATGATGGGTGCAACCAATAAGCAAAGAAAAGTATTTTATAGAATGTCCACATTCTTGTTTTTCGCTTATGGATTGGCAATTAACAATGTGCTTGCTCAGGACATACATTTTTCTCAATTCTATACCTCTCCCATGCTGCTAAATCCCGGGGCCACCGGAACCTTTGATGGTTCGGCAAGGGCAGGAATCAATTACCGTAATCAATGGACCACACTTGGATCTAATTATCAGACCTATACCGCTACGTATGAAATGACCCTAATGAAGAAAAAATCCGGAGGAAATTTCATGGGTGTTGGCATCAATATGTTTTCTGATAAAGCCGGAACAGGCGCTTTGACAAGGACTTGCTTCAATTTATCAGGAGCTTACCATTTGCAGGTCAATGACGAGAACAATATAGCGCTTGGCTTGCAGGGCGGATACGGTCAAAGGGCCATTGACCAGGCTCAGTTAACCTGGGACAGCCAATACGATGGAAGTCAATACAATGCCGCATTACCATCTAATGAAACATTTTCAGACAAGGTAAGCTATATTGATGTTTCAGCAGGATTCTTATGGTCCTATACCATAAGCAATACAGCAGATGTGAATGCAGGAATTGGCGCATTCCATCTTAGTCAGCCTTCACAAACTTTGATAGCCTCCTCAGACGATATATTGCCAATGAAAATAGCTGCCCATGGCCAGGGCAGGTTTACCAAACGCAATTCAGATTTGGCCTATTATCCTAATTTTATGATTTCCTTGCAGGGACCGAATAAAGAAATAAATGGCGGTTTACTGATGAGGTATATGCTAAAAGAAAGCTCCAAATATACTGGCTTTGTTAAAGGAAATGCGGTTTATTTTGGCGCAAATTATCGCTTGGGAGATGCAGCAATTATCCTTCTGGGGCTTGAAATCTCAGATTTTAATCTCGGTTTATCTTACGATCTTAATATTTCTAATTTCAATAAAGCCACAGCAGGGGTTGGAGGATTTGAAATCTCAATGATCTACATAAAGTCGGATTAGAACATCAGCTTGCCCAAAACGTTATCCCTTAACAACCAAATAGTTGGCAATGGCTTCCTGAAAAGGAGAAAATATCTTTTCGCCGCCAGCAACAATTTCCCCACCAAAGAGGTAATTACTCCCCCCTTTAAAATCGCTTACCTTTCCTCCTGCCTGTTTAACTATTAAAGCGCCAGCAGCTACATCCCATGCACTTAATCCGTATTCATAAAACCCTTCTCCCCTGCCACAAGCCACATATGCCAGATCAACTGCGGCAGAGCCGAATCTCCTTAAACCATGCGTCTCCTCCATAAAAAAACGAAACAACGATAAATATTCATCCAAGAGGGAATAATCCCGGTTAGGAAAACCTGTAATTAAAAGGGAGTCTTTCAATTTGCTTGTAGCTGAGACCTTGATCTCCTTACCATTTAAATAGGCCTTGCTGCCCTGCCAGGCATAAAAACACTCGTTAAGATTAATCTCGTAAATAACTCCAAGTACAATTTCAGTATCGCACATTAAGGCAATACTGATCGAAAAGCAAGGAATTGCATGAATAAAATTAGTGGTGCCATCCAGGGGGTCAACAATCCAGGTATAGTGTTTGCCTATCTCTGACGCCGTATCTTCTTCCGTGATAAACCCGGCTTCAGGAAGCAGCTCTCTTAACCCTTTTACCAGCATTTTTATCCACATAAGTAACAAAGTCATGCAAACCTTTAACCTCAATATTCTCAACAGCTATCTTTCCCGATTCGGCCCTGATAAACCCTCCGACTACTTCTGTTAGTTCACATACCTTCCAAGTAAGATCCTCTAAATCCATTGTATTTTTTTGCTAAATTTAGCATGAATTTGGCATAGTTGTATTCTTTTCATAAACAAGAATTAAGTTCCAGGTTTCAATAATTAATATATTTTTACTTAATGCCTACAGTCCTAAAAATAAATAATCCGAAAACTACAGATCCAGACATCAAATATGATGCCTTGTTTAAAGACACCCTGGATGCATTAAATCCAGCGCAAAGGACTGCTGTTAACCAAATCGAAGGCCCACTATTAGTGGTTGCAGGACCGGGAACTGGGAAAACGCATCTTTTAGCAGCACGAATCGGGCAAATTTTGAAGCAAACAGATGCGCAAGCTTATAATATCCTTTGCTTAACATATACTGAGGCAGGGACCATTGCCATGAGACAGCGATTATTGGAGTTTATCGGCCCAATAGCTTATCGCGTAAACATCTATACCTTCCATGCCTTCTGCAATGACATCATCCAACGCTATCCAGACTATTTTGGTAATCGCGACCTTATTCCAATTTCAGAGCTGGAGACTGTAGATCTGCTCATGAAGATGATTGACAGATTGGATGCATCTAACCCTATAAAAAGAAAGAAAGGCAAAATATACTATGAAGTAAAGCGTATGAAGGACTTGTTTCGCAGGATGAAAGAAGAGTCGTGGACAGTAAAGCATCTTGAAAATTGCATTGACGCTTATTTAGAAGACCTTCCTCTTAGGGAAGAATATATTTACAAAAGAGGAAACGCAAAAAAGGGAATCAAAACAGGCGATATAAAACAGCACTTAGTAGATAAGGAGCTTGAAAAAATGACAGTCTTAAGAGCTGCAGTGCAGCTATTTCCCGTATTTAAAACCATGATGGCAGGGGCTAATCGCTACGATTATAACGACATGATCCTATGGGTGCTGGATGCATTTAAAAATGATGAAGATTTCCTCAGAATCCAACAGGAGAAATACCATTATTTCTTAGTGGA